>JACDAZ010000077.1 GCA_013695175.1 Flavisolibacter sp.
ATATAAATATGTTTCTCATTTTTTTTGTTTTTAATTAAAAGCCAAGGTTAATTCCAAAAGTTACAGACTTGATTTGAGGAGCAGCATAAAAATCAGATCCCTGGTTTCTGTTTCCTGCCCTGTAATCTGTATTTACTTCAGGATCCCATCCGGAATAATCAGTAAATGTTGCAAGGTTTACACCCGTAACAAAAAACTTTGCTGAACGAATTTTAATTCTTTCCATTATAGATGTAGGAATATTATAAGCAAGAGTAATATTTTTCAGCCTAACATAACTTCCATCTTCTACATAACGGCTGGAAGCATTGATTCCATTTCCATAACCCAACCTTAATTGAGGAACATCAGTTATATCCCCGGGGTTTTGCCATCTTCTTAATTGATCCCTTGTTTGATTATCAAACCAGTCAAAACTGGCTGACATAAAACCACCTGCACCATTCATAATTTGATTCCCAAATACTCCCTGGAATAAAACATTTAATTCTAAACCCTTAAATCGCACAGTATTCGCCAAACCGGCAATCCAATCAGGATTTGGGTCGCCTACTATAAAATTACCGGCGTCATTATAATCGTTAGTAGTTGATTTTCCATCTTCAAGGTGATATAATGCGTCACCATTTGCAGGGTCTGCACCTGCAAATCTTGGTCCGTAAAATATTCCAATAGACTCCCCTACAATTAAAGAATTTAAAAAACGGCCATCATTACCGGGTAGTAATGATTGTTCACCATCTAACCTTGTAATTTTATTTCTGTTTTTTGAAACATTAAAACTTGTAGTCCAATAAAAACTTCTTGATTGAATATTAGTGGTGTTTAAAACAAATTCAACACCCCTGTTTTCCATTGCACCTACATTCACTGTTTGTGATGTAAAACCAGAAGTACCGGGAACGGGAACATTGTATATAAGATCATCCGTTTCTCTTACGTAATAATCTATTTCACCTGATATACGATTATTAAATAAGCCAAAATCTAAACCTATATCATATTGTTTGTTTTTTTCCCATTTCAATTCAGGATTGGCTAATTGTGTGGGAACTAAACCAGAGAGGTTATTATATTTAGATGCCCCATAAAGACCCAGGTGGGCGAAGTTTCCAAAACCTTCCCAGTTACCATTGGCTCCATAACTTGCTCTTAATTTTAAGAAGCTGATGGTATTAGAAGAATTCAAAAAACTCTCTTCACTTAAAATCCATCCTGCAGAAATAGCAGGGAAGAAACCATAACGTGCATCTCTTCCAAACCTTGATGAACCGTCAATTCTTCCACTTACACTTAGCAGGTAACGATCTAACAATTTATAGTTTGCCCTGGCAAAATATGAAACAATGTTAGATTCTGATAAGGACGAAGAACCACCTGTGATTCTTCCTGCACTGGCTAATTTTTGTAATGCATCTACAGGAAAGTCTTCTCCCTCTACACTTGCTAAATCAGTAGTAAACTGCTGGTAAGCCATACCAATTGTAGCATCAATATCATGATTTCCTCCAATTGTTTTGGCATAATTAAAATAATTGTTGGTATTTAAGGTTAAGTTCCTTAACCAGTCAGATGATCCATAACCATTCGTTGACAATCCGGTTAATGTTCTGGAACCTCTGAATAATTCATCATTTTGTGTTTGAAGATCTACACCTACTTCTGTTCTGAAAGCAAGATCCTTTATTATTTTATAATTCAGGAACAGGTTTCCAATATTGCGAAAGGTTGTTGATTTATAAACCGAATTTTCAGTTTCTATTAACCCATTATAATAAGTTGTAACAGGCCTGTCATATAACACACCTTCCAAATTTCGTGGTGGCGTTATTGGAGCAAGAGCTACAAGCTGCATGGGTGACTGAAATGCATTATCCAGATTGTTTCTGTTGGATACAGTTCTTCCTAAACTAAGATTGAAACCTAATCTTAGTCTTTCACTTGCATCATGTTCAAGATTAAACCTGCTGGATATACGCTGAAAATTATTAAGAATCAAAATACCATCCTGGTCATTAAACCCACCACTTATAAAGAAACGTGTTTTATCATTTCCTCCTGATGCAGTTACATCGACCATTTTTGTCCTGGCATCGTCATTAAAAGCAAGTTTTTCCCAATTGGTATTGGTTTCCAGAGTACGCCAACTTGAATGCCCGGAATACCTGTCCAAACGTCGTTCTGCAAACTGTAGCCATGAACCTGAATATTGAGCAGGATCCAAAGGATCAACACCTTCAATAATATCACTATTAATAGCAGCTTCTCGTAAAAGATCTACATATTCCTGTGCATTTAAAAAACCTCTGTAATTTGTTGGTTTATTATACCCATATTGCATATTTACTGTTAGATCGGTACGACCTGATCTACCTTTTTTAGTTGTGATGAGTACAACTCCATTTGCAGCTCTTGAACCGTAAATAGTAGCTGCTGCAGCATCTTTTAAAATATCAAAGGTTTCAATATCATTAAAATTAATATCAGCTAATGCATTTCCGGAAAGCGAAGAAGTATTTATAGGAACACCATCAATTACATAAAGAGGTTCATTAGATGCGCTTAAAGAACCAGCTCCCCGAATTCGCACTTTTACACCTTCACCTACCTTACCACTATTAGACTCTACAAAAACACCTGCAGCTCTACCCTGTAAAGCCTGGTTAAGATTTGGAAC
Organism: Flavisolibacter sp.; assembly: GCA_013695175.1. Classification (GTDB taxonomy): domain Bacteria; phylum Bacteroidota; class Bacteroidia; order Chitinophagales; family Chitinophagaceae; genus Flavisolibacter. The sequence continues at coordinate 2,678 of JACDAZ010000077.1, forward strand.
GGGAATATTGGCAACTTCTGATCCTCTTACCCTTGCTATATTACCGGTAAGATCTCTCTTAACTTTTGAACCATAACCCGTTACTATCACCTCAGATAAGGTATTTTCACCTGGTATAAGTTGGGCATTAACATTTGACCCGGATGCCACTATTTCTATTGTTTGATATCCTACAGAGGAAATTATCAAAATAGCATTGGAAGCGGCATTAATACTAAAATCACCATTATTATCAGAAACAGTTGAAACATTGGTGTTTTTAATGGTAATTGTTGCATTTGGTAAAGGATTTCCGTTTTTTTCAGTTACTCTTCCGGTTACTTGATTTTGCGCCCATAGGAACTGGGTACAAAAAAGTAATACTAATAGCATAATTAGCCCTGGCTTTCTCATTTGTAAGTTTTTGATTAATAAAGCTGATTTGTAAAAGGTCTTATCCAAATATAGGCAAGCTGATATAGAAAAAAGCTGCTCCTAGTACTGTATTTTGCTTATATACAACTATAAATAATGAGATTATGTATATATAAAAAAGGTACAGCAAGCTGTACCTCAACAAATTAGCTATTAATATTTCAACTTCTGTTCCTGCTACCCATATAAATCATTACATATTGTAATAATGTGACAACAGCAGCTAAGGCAGCTACTACATAGGTCATTGCAGCCCAGGTTAGTGCATTTTTAGCTTTGGGATATTCTTCAGAAGTGGTAACATTTGTATTTCTTAACCAGGCTAATGCTCTTTTGCTGGCATCAAACTCAACCGGTAGTGTTATTAAAGTAAATAATACCGACAAGGCAAATAAGGATATACCCACAAGAAGCAGGGTTGGGTTACCTGAAACAGCCAGGAATACGCCTATCAAAAGCACCCAATTCACAAGTGTAGCACTAAATTGTACTGCTGGCACCAGTTTACTTCTTAATGTAAGCCAGCTATAAGCTGTAGCATGTTGTATAGCATGCCCCGTTTCATGGGCAGCTACTGCAGCAGCAGCTACGCTATAGTTATTATATACTTCCGGACTTAAATTGATGGTTTTATTGGTTGGATTATAATGGTCTGTAAGAAATCCTTCAACAGAAATTACCTTTACATCAGAAATTCCATTTTCCCGCAACATCTTTTCAGCTACCTCTTTACCCGTTAACCTGGCCAAAAGAGGAATTTTACTAAAAGTTGAGAACCGGCTTTTCATAATGCCGGAAACAATCATACTAATTCCAATAAAAATTAAAGAAACAATCATTATGGATGGGGTCATCTTATATCAATTTTAATTTCTTATATCTTCAAAAGTATGACCAAACCTGTATTAAAAGTCATTGTTGGGGCTTTTTAAGAAATCTTAATCAATTTTGTCATGAACCAATTTGTTTTATCATTTTTACCTGACAGTTTAGCACATTCATATTAAAAATAATTTTTGATTGTTTGATTATAAACTTTTGCAAATCAATTAATTATACTGTTGTTTTCTTACCTGATGGAAACCATAAAATAGAGCAAAAGTTATTCACACCACCAAAATTTAATTTTGTAATGTGATGCATAATTGTAATTTAGTGCCAGAATTTAATGGGTTAGTAAGTAAAAGGGTTGGTCGTCAGATCAGCCCTTTTTACTTTTATTTTTTACCACTCTTCTATTTTTATTTTTTTGGATCTGCACATCATTAATCAACGAATTTTGATCAATGTCAAAAATTAAAACTGCTTATTTCTGTCAAAGTTGTGGGTATGAAAATACTAAGTGGGTTGGCAAATGTCCTTCATGTCAGCAATGGAATACGTTTATTGAAGAACTAATTCAAAAAGATGCAAAAAAACAAACTGCTAATGACTGGCAATCTTATCATTCAGATAATTCACCAAAAAAAACATTAGCTCTTAATGAAGTAATAA
>JACDAZ010000078.1 GCA_013695175.1 Flavisolibacter sp.
AGCAAATAATGAAAGGTCAATTTTTTACAGTTCATGAAATGGCAACAATTGCTGTATTGTCTGATATTATAATTCCTGCCGATGAAGTGTCCGGAAGTGCAACGGATTCAGGTGTACCAGATTTTATTGAATTCATTGTAAAAGATAAACCTGAATTTCAAATTCCTATGCGTGGAGGATTAAGATGGATGGATATGGAAAGCATGAAAAGGTTTGAAAAATCTTTTAAAGATGCAGATGTTAAACAACAATTGAGTTTAGTTAATGAATTAGCGTATCCTAAAAAAGCAAAGCCGTCAATGATGCAGGGAGTGTCCTTTTTTTCGCTTATGAGAAATCTTACTGCAACAGGTTTTTATACTTCAGAAATAGGAATAAAAGATATACAATACATGGGCAACAAACCTAACCAATGGAATGGAGTACCTGATGATGTTTTAAAACAATACGGATTGGCATATACTCAAAAAGAATTAGATGAATCAGTTAGATTTGATTAATATGCAAATGTGCAGATTGATAAAAAAAATTTGAAATTTTATAATTGTATATGAAACTAAGAATGGGAATGATTGGCGGTGGACCCGGTGCTTTTATTGGCGCTATTCACCGTACTGCAGCACAAATGGATGGAGAAATAGAATTAGTAGCCGGTGCTTTTAGTTCTGATCCTTCCAAATCAAAATTAATGGGAGAAGAATTGGGATTAAAAGGTGAAAGAGTTTATGGCAGCTACAAAGAAATGATTGAAAAAGAAAATGCCTTACCTGAAAATGAACGTATTCATTTTGTAAGTATAGTAACACCCAACCATTTGCATTTTGAACCTGCTAAACTGGCGCTTGAAAATGGTTTTGATGTAGTGCTGGATAAACCAATGACTTTTGATCTAAAAGAAGCAAAAGAATTAAAAACCATAGTAGAAAAATCGGGTAAATACTTCTGTCTTACACATACCTATTCAGGTTACCCTATGATTAAAGAAGCCAGGCAACAGGTGAAAAATGGAAAACTTGGAAAAGTTAGAAAAGTATTTGTTACCTACCCACAGGGATGGTTAAACGATTTTATAGAAGGGAGCGATCAAAAGCAGGCTTCATGGCGTACAGATCCATCTAAAAGCGGCATTGCCGGGTGTATGGGCGATATAGGTACTCATGCTTTTAATTTGGCAGAGTATATAACAGGATTAGAAGTAGAAAAACTTTGTGCAGATATTAATATTGTTGTTGAAGGCAGAAAACTTGATGATGACGGAGCGGCGTTTTTAAAATTTAATAATGGTGCCAGTGGTTTATTAGTAGCATCGCAGGTACTTGCCGGTGAAGAAAATAATCTTACTCTAAAAATTTATGGAGAAAAAGGTGGTTTGGAATGGAAACATGCAGATCCCAACACCCTTTTATTAAAATGGCCCGATAAACCTGCTGAAATATTGAGAGCAGGAACAGGATATCTTAGTTCTTTTGCTACGCATAACAGCAGAACTCCATCAGGGCATCCGGAAGGATTTATTGAAGCGTTTGCCAATCATTACAGGAACTTTGCATTATGTGTAAAAAAACGCATGGAAAACAAAAAACCCAAAGAGGAGTGGTTGGATTTTCCGGGAGTTGATGCGGGCGTGCGGGGAATGTTATTTATAGAAAAAATTATTGAGTCGGGCAAATCAAATGAAAAATGGATTTCTTTAAAATCTTAAATTCATGAAGAATGAAAACGATTAAGGGACCGGGAATTTTTTTAGCACAGTTTATGGGTGATGAACCACCGTTTAATGATTTAAAAACTATTTGCCAATGGGTTAAAGGTTTTGGTTACAATGGTGTGCAAATCCCTACAAATGATACCAGGTGTATTGACTTGAAAAAGGTTGCAGAAAGTAAAACTTATGCAGATGAATACAAGGGAATGATCAATGAGATAGGATTAGAGATTACGGAACTGGCAACACATATACAAGGGCAACTAGTGGCAGTTCATCCTGCATACGATGCCTTGTTTGATGGTTTTGCCCCGGAACAATTAAGAGGAAATGCAAAAGAAAGAACCAAATGGGCTGTTGAGCAAATGATGTATGCAGCAAAAGCATCTCATAATTTAGGATTGAAAGCCTGCCCAACTTTTAGTGGTGCCTTACTATGGCATGCTTTTCACCCATGGCCTCAACGCCCCGACGGATTGGTGGAGGAAGCATTTACTGAGCTGGCAAAAAGATGGACGCCCATTTTAAATGAATTTGACAGATGTGGTGTGGATGTGTGTTATGAAATTCATCCGGGTGAAGATTTGTTTGATGGTATTACTTATGAAATGTTTTTAGAGAAAGTAAACAACCATCAGCGTGCCTGTTTATTATACGACCCATCGCATTTTGTTTTACAACAATTAGACTACCTGGCTTATATTGATCTGTATCACGAACGTATAAAGGCTTTTCATGTAAAAGATTCAGAATTTAATGCTACCGGCAGGCAGGGAACTTTTGGCGGCTATCAAAGCTGGCTAAACAGGGCGGGCAGGTATCGCAATCCCGGAGATGGGCAGGTAGATTTCAAAGCCATATTCAGTAAGTTAACGCAATATGGGTATGACGGCTGGGCAGTACTGGAATGGGAATGCTGTATAAAACATCCTGAAGAAGGAGCCAGGGAAGGAGCACCTTTTATTCGTAACCATATTATAAAAGTTACTGATAAAGCATTTGATGATTTTGCAAAAACAGATCATGATCCTTCATTTAACCGGAGGGTGCTGGGACTGGATTAATTCATAATTTTAATAAAAACTTGCTACATGAAAAAAGCATTTATAATATTTTCTTTAATAGCTATAATCATTGCCTGCAATAGTAATGAAAAGGACACATCCACAGATTCTGCAACAACAGAAACAGCAGTTGAAGATCCTGAAGCTGAAAAAGGATTAGCACTGGTTGCCAAAAGCGATTGTTTTACCTGTCATAAAGTAGCAGAAGTATCTGTAGGACCGGCCTATGAAGCGGTTGCTGCCCGTTATCCAGATAATGATGCGGTTATTGATTCTCTTGCAGGAAAGATCATAGATGGAGGAACCGGAAACTGGGGCACTTTGCCTATGACACCACATCCTGATATTTCGCAGGAAGATGCAAAAACAATGGTAAAGTATATTTTATCCTTAAAATAATTGTATGCCTAAATACATCTCAATATTAATTGCTCCCCTTTTATTCATTGCATGTCATACAACAAATACTACCACTATGGGAACTACTCAATCTGCAGTTTTAAGTCAGCAGGAAAGGAATGATGGATGGAGGCTGTTGTTTGATGGACAATCTACCAACGGCTGGCATACCTATGGAAAATCCACTATAGGAAGTGCATGGAAGGTTGTTGACGGTGCTTTATATTTTAATGCTTCACATAAAAGACAAACTCCCGCAGAAGGAGGTGACATTGTAACCAATGAAGAATTTGAAAATTTCCATTTAAAATTAGATTGGAAAATATCACCCAATGGCAACAGTGGTATCATGTTTTATGTTCATGAAGATCCTGTAAAATATTCAGAGCCATGGCACACTGGTCCGGAGATGCAGGTTTTAGACAATAACGGTCATCCGGATGCTAAAATACATACCCACCGTGCAGGTGATCTTTATGATTTAATTGCAGCAAAAGAAAACTTACGCCCTGTGGGTGAATGGAATGAAGTTGAAATTATTGCTAACAGGGGCGATCTTAAATTCTTCATGAATGGCGAACAGGTTTTGCAAACAACTATGTGGGATGATAACTGGAGAGAGATGGTAGCAAAAAGTAAATTCAAGGACAAACC
>JACDAZ010000420.1 GCA_013695175.1 Flavisolibacter sp.
CCAGCTGTCATCAACAGTGCATATATTATTTACGGTACTAAAAATGATGTCAATAAAATATTCACCATGATATACTTTGGCCAGCCACCGTACATCATATAAATCGGTTTCAAAACCTTTGGAAGCAAAATGTTTTAGTATTGCCGGGTATTCACTTGGCTTGCAAAAAACATCTAGGTCTTTTGTGTCGCGGTAAATGCCTGTGTATTGAAACATAGCAAATGCACCACCTAACATAAAATCTGAACCGCTTTCTTCTAATAGATCTAATGCCTTCCTGTAAAACGCCTGCGACTCCTTCTTTTGCTCTTCAGTAACCACCATACTTATAAATAGCTAAATTTTTAATAGCAGAATATCAGTTTAAAAGAACGTGCCAACTAATCCATATAATTAGGAGCTGTTTAAAATATTGAATAAAATTAGCTGGCAAGAAAGTTGAATCATAGAAATATATTATTTTAATTTAAAAAGGAGGAAAAATGGCAGTGAATTTAAATCCCCAGCACAAAGAAGGTCGTGTTGCAAAAACTATTGAAGAGCAAACAGCAAAACTTCCTTCAGATGTATTTTTATGGGTTGGCGTTGGTTTTATGGCAATATCACTAGCGCTTCAAATTGCAGGCAGAAAAAAAGCGAGCAACTTTATTGGTCACTGGCCCACCAATATTTTGCTAATGGGACTTTACAACAAGCTTGTTAAGCTTGAAGGGCATGATTAAGTTCCAGTTTTTTATAGAATTGAAAAGGGCACTTTGGAGTGCCTTTTTTAATGCATCTATATAAATTAATCTTTTCCTGAAGACAGAAATTTATATCTTAGTTGCAAACGTTTAGTAACATGAGAAAAATCTTCTTCATATTTCTTTCATTAATTTCTATAAGTGCATTTTCCCAAACTTATTTTATTCATTGCGGACGATTAATAGATGGTATTTCAAACCAGGTGCAGCCGGAAATGACTGTTATTGTTGTTGGAAATAAAATAACCGATATCAGGAAAGGATACAGTGCGGCAGAAGCGGGAGCACAGGTTATAGATTTGAAAAATAAAACAGTAATGCCTGGATTAATGGATGCCCATGTTCATTTATCTGGTGAAACAAGTAAAAACAGGTATACAGAATACTTCACACTGAATGATGAGGATTTTGCTTTCAGGTCGGTGAATTATGCTGAAAGAACATTAATGGCAGGTTTTACTACTGTACGTGATTTGGGAGGAACCATAGCAGTATCTATGCGTAATGCAATCAATAATGGATTTATAAGAGGTCCAAGAATTATTTCTGCAGGAAAGAGTATTGCCACCACAGGAGGGCATGCCGATCCAACAAATGGTGTAAACAGAAAATTAATGGGTGACCCTGATGCAAAAGATGGAGTCATCAATAGTCCGGATGAAGCAGTAAAAGCTGTAAGGCAACGATATAAGGAAGGTTCAGATTTAATAAAGATTACTGCAACAGGCGGTGTTTTAAGTAATGCAAAAGATGGAGCAGGAGCTCATTTTACTGAAGAAGAAATAAGAGCAGTTGTCAATACCGCAAAGGATTATGGTTTTAAAGTAGCAGCACATGCACATGGTGCTGAAGGAATAAAAAGAGCAGTAAGGGCCGGAGTAAATTCTATTGAACACGGCACTTTTATGGATGAAGAAGGAATGCGGTTAATGAAACAACATAATACATGGTATGTTCCTACAATAACTGCCGGAAAATCAGTTGCCGACTCAGCCAAAATAGATGGTTATTATCCTCCTTTTGTTACTGTTAAAGCGTTGGAAACAGGTCCTAAAATACAAGCCACTTTTGCAAAAGCTTATAAAGCAGGAGTAAAGATTGCATTTGGAACAGATGCAGGTGTATTTGCACATGGTAAAAACTATAAAGAATTTGAGTATATGGTAGAGGCAGGAATGCCTCCTATGGAAGCTATTAAATCAGCCACTATGGCAACTGCTGAATTATTTGGAATGGCTGATAAACTAGGGTCTATTCAAAAAGATAAAATAGCTGATATAATAGCTGTTGATGGAAACCCTGTTGCTGATATTAAAGCAATGAAAGATGTAGTTTTTGTAATGAAAGAAGGTGTCATTTACAAAAGATGATATAAAAAAAATAGCTGCAATTGCAGCTATAATATTTTAATCAACATCCGTATCTCTCCGGATAGTTTCTTCGTGAGTGACCCTGTCAGTTGTACGTGTTGCTTTTTTGTCGCCACCACCACGCAGTAAGGCAACTAATAATAAAATAAAAACAGCAGCTCCTATAAGCCACACCCATGGAGAGGTATACCAATCATTGCCCTCTTCAGTTGTAATGCTTACTCTGCTGGTACTGGATGTTGTTGAAGAACTTGAAGTAGTGTCCTGTGCCAGTACAACAAGAGTAATGAGGTTGCATATAAATAATGACAGCCACATTTTTAAATTCATTTTTTTTGCTAACATCTTTTGTGGTTTTAGTTAAAGAATGTAAATTCTATCTTTTCAATAACTGGGCCAAAGGAAGAGTTTGTTTGAATATCTAACAGGTATGCTTAAACTAAAAAAACTGTCTTCAAGTTTGAAGACAGTTTTTTTTAACTTCTTAATTTTTTATTATCTATTGGCCTTGTATATCACTATCATTACTGCTGTGAGAATGATTAGCGCCACATCAAGTAGCCTTGTTCTGTCTAAAGTTTGAAATAATTTCTGCATTGTTCATGGGGTTTTGGATTGGGCAAACAAAATAGGAATTTCTCCTATAATATCAAAACCTTGTTTTTTTTACTGCTTATCTAATTGAATTTAAGCTGCTTCCATTTCAGAAATGGTTTCGGAAAGATCATATTCCTGGTGTTGCGCCGGCACTTCAATATTTTTAAACCCTTTTAATTCTAACCTTGATACGAAAGCCTGTTGAACTTCATATTCACCATGCACCAGGAAGATGGATTTAATCTTATCTGCATCCTGGCAACTAATAAACCGGTATAGATCATCAGTATCTGCATGGGCGCTCATGCCGGCAATTTGTCCAATTTCTGCTTTTACAGGTAAAGCGTCATTAAAAATTTCCACTTCTTTTTCACCATTTAATAATAAGCCTCCTAATGATTTTGCGCCACAATAACCAACTAATAATATGCTGTTTTTAGCATCTGATATACAACTATTTATATGATGGCGTACACGACCCGCATCTGCCGTTCCGC
>JACDAZ010000101.1 GCA_013695175.1 Flavisolibacter sp.
GTATTACGCCACCATGAAAATTCACCACAAATGCCAACGGGATATCCCGGGATGATGTTGCTTTCTTTATTGCCGCCTGTTTGGTTTACTGTGATGGATAAAAAACTTATTCAATTAAAAAATGTAACGAAAAGCAAAATGTAAATTTCCTAAAAACCGGTTCTGGTTAATAGTCGAATGTACGCCAAAGTTGCTTCCTGTTTGTGTATGTGGTGTTATCATAGTTCCTTCGTTTGTCAACCTGTATCTATTGTAACCTATGCTAATAAAATCTTCAGTAAAAATCTGCACAAGCCATTTGTTTTTAATTGCATAATTTATTGAAGGAAAAACACTTAATCCAACCCCATTAAATCTTAATGTTGATGTAGAAGACCAATTGTTTGCTGAATAAGTTTTACTTACCTGCCGTGAGTGATTAAATTGCAGTGGCGCAGATGCAGAAATTGAGAATTTATTACTCAATGCAAAAAATCTTTCAATAAAAACTCCTGCACCAATATTATAATTATTTGATTTTCCAATTTTTTCCCGATTGTTACCTAAGCTTTCTGAAGCACTAAAGCCAGTAATTATTCTTCCTCCTAACACTAAATTATTTTTTATTGCTTTTCCTAATGAAGGTGAAAAATTAAAATAACCGCTTTTAGATGTAAAGCTTGGCAAACTTCCTAAAATGGTATCGGCACTGTTTGCATTATATCCGAAACCAATACTGCCACCTATAATGTTCTTTCCATTTTCAATTACCTGTGCTTCAGCTGCAACATATACATTTAATAAAAGCAGTAATAAAAATTTTCTCATAATTGATTTCTTACAAGACACTCTAGCCCTCTAAATTGACGCAAAAGCAAAAAGTGTTTAACAATTATTTGTGTTTCAAATCATCTCCCCACCAAAATACCCATGCATTACAACCGGTAAATGAATTCCATTTTCGGTTTGAAAATTTTCAAGTATACAAGCTAAAATACGTGGTAATGCAAGGGAACTTCCATTTAAAGTATGTGCAAGTTGCGATTTGCCATTGGCATCTTTATAGCGCATCTTCAACCTGTTTGTTTGAAAGGTTTCAAAATTAGAAACGGAACTTACTTCAAGCCACTTATCCTGTGCTGCACTGTATACTTCAAAATCATAAGTAAGGGCTGAGGCAAAACTCATATCTCCTCCACATAACCTTAATATCCTGTAATGTAAACCCAATGACTGAATCAACTTTTCTACATGTTCCACCATCTGGTCTAGAACTTCATAACTGGTTTCTGCCTGCACAATCTGAACGATTTCTACCTTATCAAATTGATGTAACCTGTTTAAACCTCTTACGTCTTTACCATAACTGCCAGCTTCTCGTCTAAAGCAAGGTGTATACGCTGTCATTTTTATAGGTAATGCAGATTCCTGTAATATTTCATCCCGGTAAATGTTTGTAAGTGGTACTTCTGCTGTTGGTATTAAATAAAAATTATCTTCTTTTGCATGATACATTTGTCCTTCTTTATCCGGCAACTGTCCGGTACCAAAAGCAGATGCTTCGTTTACCATAAAAGGAGGCAAAAATTCTGTATAACCGGCCTGTGTATTGTATTCTAAAAAATATTGGATCAATGCCCTTTGCAATTTGGCACCCTTGCCTTTATATACAGGGAAACCACTGCCCGTAATTTTATTGCCGGTTTCAAAATCAATAAGATCATATTTTTTTGCAAGTTCCCAATGAGGTACAGCACCATTATACAATTCAGGTTTGCTTCCTCCCGTTCGTACTACTTCATTTTCTTCAGGCGTCTTACCTTCCGGAACGATCTCAGCCGGCAAATTGGGTAATAAGATTAACAGATTAAATAATTTCTTCTCTGCATCTTTTAGTTTTTCTTCTGTTGGATTTAAAGATTGTTTTAGTTCTTCAACTTCTTTCTTTTTTGCCTCAGCTTCATCTTTTTGCCCATTGCGCATGAGCAAACCAATCTCTTTTGATGCTGCATTCAACTTTGCTTTGGTTTCGTCATAATTAAAAGTTTGTTTTTTTCTTTCTTCATCCAACGAAATGATTTCATCAACAACCCCGGTTTCTTTAAAACCTTTTTTTTCTAATAATTTTTTTACGCTTACCAAATCATTCTTTAATACTTGTACCTGCAACATTTCTGCTTTTTTAAGTGCGGCAAAGATAGCATGAGAGAAAAGGTGTAAAAACAATAATCATAAGTAGTTTTTCATGAAAAGCTTCACATGCTTACAATCAGAATCTTTTACCTTCGCTGCTGCCCATGATTAAAAACGACGATCTGCAGATTAGGTGGTTTGCGCTGGAGCAAAAAATGAGGGAACGGTTTGGAAAAAAGCCTGATGTTGAAACCATTCTTTTTCTGATAGGAATACAGGAGGTTGGAGATATTAGAAAAAAGTTTTCTAAAGAGCAAAAGCAGGATCTTATGCATGTTGCAATATGTACAGTATTAATGCCCAGCGGCTATTTTGAACTTTCACATGTTGACGAAGAAGGGTGGCCGCATTATACACAATTGAAGCCAATGGGGGATATGCATCCTATTGAGCAGGAAAATTTTTTAAAAGATCATATTCTTCTATATTTTCAAAACCATGAACTTTAATTTATGAAGAAGACCTTATTGCTGTTGATGGTAATTATTACTGCAACTGTTACATACTCCCAGGAAAATGTAAAATTGAAAAAAAAGGATAGAAAGCGTGATGTTGAACTTCAAACCACAATGGGAACTATTGTTTTAAGATTGTCTGATTCCACTCCACTTCATCGCGATAATTTTTTAAGACTTGTAAAATCCAGTTACTATGATAGTGTATTGTTTCATAGAGTCATTCAAAATTTTATGATACAGGCCGGCGATCCAAACAGCAAACAGGCTGCAGAAGGACAGGCTTTAGGTAACGGAGGTCCTTCTTATACTATTCCGGCAGAAATAAAACCAACATTGTTTCATAAAAAAGGTGTGCTGGCGGCAGCCCGTACAGGTGATGATGTAAACCCGGAAAGAAAAAGCAGCGGTAGCCAGTTTTATCTAGTACAGGGAAAGATATTTACTGATGCGGGTTTGGACTCAGTAGAAACTTTGCGTTTGCAGGGGCGAAAAATACCTGATGTACACCGGCAGGTTTATAAAACCATTGGTGGTGTTCCTCATCTTGATCAGAATTATACTGTATTTGGTGAAGTAGTAAGTGGTTTAGAAGTGGTAGATAAAATTGCAGCAGTAAAAACTTTACAAGTACCACGTGACCGCCCGGTAGAAAATGTTGCTATACTTAAAACGAAACTTGTAAAAAGGAAGAAGTTTTAATAACTGTTAGTGCAAAAATGACAGCTGTTATTCCAGTTTAGAGCTTTAATCCTATCTTTCAGCGATTTTTTTATTTTCAATATAATCATATGAATTATCCGGAAAATTTAAGGTATACAAAGGAACATGAATGGGTTTCAGTGGATGGAGATATAGCAACTATCGGCATCACTGATTTTGCTCAAAAAGAATTAGGTGATATTGTTTATGTAGATATAGAAACAGAAGGAAAAGATTTAGAGGCCGGCAGTGTTTTTGGGTCTGTGGAAGCAGTGAAAACTGTTTCAGATCTTTATTTACCAGTTGCGGGAACTATAATAGAAGTAAATCCTCAATTAAATAAAAACCCTGAGCTTGTAAATACAGATCCATATGGTGAGGGATGGATGGTGAAAATGAAGCTAGTTGATCCTGGGGATGTACAGACTCTTTTAGATGCTGCAGCTTACCATGCAATGGTTAGTTAATTATAATTTTTAATTATTATATACTTAAAGGCAGGCGTAGTCGTACCTGCTTTTGTTGATTTATCTTGCCTGATGAGTAAAAGATTTCGTTATTATATCTTAACAGCGTATCTCATTTTTGTTTCGATATTATTTCTTTTACCCGGTTCAGCATTTCCTAAAAACAACTGGCTCAAACAAATTCATTTCGACAAATGGGTACATGTAGGAATTTTTTTTATACTTGGGCTCTTAATTTCATGGAGTTTTAATATAAAAAAAACCAGCTCTTTTTTTATAACCTTTATTATACTTGCCTTTTACGGGATTGTTGTAGAAGTTGTTCAGGATCAATATGTAATTAACCGTTCATTTGATGTTTGGGATTGGGTTGCAGATATGGGCGGAGCTATTTTCTCTTTAGTTTATTGGAGATGGGGTAAAAAAAATAGACCCCTGTAGAAACAGGGGTCGCAACCAAAACTAACTGCTTATGAGAAAATTGACTGCTTTATGTGAGAAATTCTTTGTTATATAACGCAAATAAGTTGCCAAATGTTTTACTTCATTGTTAATAGATTCTAAATCATTTATAATGAATGTGTAAGAACTTTGAACATTATAAATTTAGAAAAAACAATGCCAATTTCATACATCATGATTGAAAGTATAAATTTTTTTTTGTGTAGTCGGTTCTACAGTTTAAGATCTGAAAATTCACCAATAAACTACCACTTTGAAAGACATTATTGAAAATCAGCTAGTTATGAGTAACCATTTTTTCAGCATTTTCTGCAAACTGTAAAGCATCAATTAATTCTTCAATTTCACCATTTAAAACCTCCTGCATATTATATAGCGTCAATCCTATTCGATGGTCGGTGATACGACCTTGTGGAAAATTATAAGTTCTGATTTTTGCACTTCTGTCACCTGAGCTTACAAGACTTTTTCTGTGCCTGGAAATTTCCTCCTCCTGTTTTCTAACCTGCTCTTCGTATAGCTTGGTTCTCAGCATTTGCATGGCTTTCTCCCTGTTACCCAACTGTGTGCGCTCCGTTTGACAAACTATTACTGTACCTGTAGGATGGTGGGTAAGTAAAACTTTAGTTTCAACCTTATTTACATTCTGACCTCCTGCTCCTCCACTTCTCGCAGTTTCCATCTTTACATCACTCTCCTTTAATTCAAAATCTACTTCATCAGCTTCAGGCATTACGGCTACTGTAGCAGCACTGGTATGTACCCTGCCGCTTGCCTCTGTATCAGGCACCCTTTGTACCCTGTGTACGCCACTTTCAAACTTCAATGTCCCATATACATCATCACCCGCTACTTCTATCTGAATTTCTTTATAGCCACCAACAGCGCCTTCATTTTCACTTAAAATGGAAGTTTTCCAGCCCTTTTTCTCACAGTATTTTAAATACATGCGGGTAAGATCTCCGGCAAAAAGACTTGCCTCATCACCACCCGTACCGGCACGAATTTCTATAATAGCATTCTTTTCATCCTGTGGATCTTTTGGAATAAGCATTTGGCGTATCTGCTCTTCCATTTTTATTTTTTTCTCTTCTACCTCCGGCAACTCCTGTTTAGCCATTTCACGCATTTCTTCATCAGATCCATTTAAGGCTTCTTTATAAAAATCAACATCTTCTAAGATCTTTTGATAATTTTTATAAGAGTCTACAATTTTTTCAAGGCTGCGATATTCCTTGCTAAACTGGCCAAACTTTTTGTTGTCACCAATAATTTCAGGATTAGATAATGCTACACCAAGATCATTAAAACGGGCATTGATAGCTTCTAATTTTTCAAGCATAATAAATAGGGTGGCAAAATTAGGCATTTAGCCTAACGATCCGGTATTTTAGCGGCAGATGAAATACCGCAAGCTAAAAGGTGATAAAATTTTTGATGGATATGAGTTTGAGGAAGATCATGTTCTAATAATAAATGAGGATGGAACTGTTGAAGAAAAGGTTCCTTTTTCTGAAGCAGGTGATGGGGTAGAAAGTTATAACGGCATTTTATCACCTGCTTTTATAAATTGCCACTGCCACCTGGAGTTGAGCCATATGAAAAACAAAATTGCAGAAAAAACAGGTTTGGTTGAATTTGTTTATCAGATTATAAATGGCAGGCATCATCCAAAGGAGGAAATTGAAGAGGCAATAAAAAATGCTGAACTGGAAATGTACAACAATGGCATTATTGCAGTTGGCGATATATGTAATGATTCAGCTACGCTGGCACAGAAACAAAATCGAAAAATTAAGTATTATAATTTTATTGAAGTGCTGGGATGGCTTCCTTCTGTTGCTCAATCCAGGTTTGATAAAGCAAGAGAAATGTATGATTTATTTGCTTCTCAAACTTCTGCCACTCGTAATCATAATTCAGTAGTTCCTCATGCTTCTTATTCTGTTTCTGGAGACCTATGGCATCAAATTCAACCTTATTTTAAAAATAAAGTAGTAAGCATTCACAACCAGGAAACTGTTTTTGAAGATGATTTTTTTAAAGTGGGTAAGGGCGATTTTGTAAGAATGTATGAATTAATGAAAATTGATAACACACATCATAAACCCACCAATAAAAGTAGCTTACAATCTTATTTTCATTATTTAACTGAAGCAAAAAACATCATCCTAGTACATAATACCTTCATCACTCAAAATGACCTTGATTATATTAGTGATGCACACCAGTATAATAGCTTCAATACTTTCTTTTGTCTTTGTGTCAATGCCAATCAATATATAGAAGATGCCTTACCACCTTTTGATCTTTTAATAAATAATAATTGTGACATAGTATTGGGAACAGATAGCCTTGCCAGCAACCGGAGTCTTAGTATAGCTGATGAAATGAAAACCATTCATAAATTTTTTCCTGCTGTTACAATAAACCAATTATTAAAGTGGGCAACTATCAATGGTGCAAGAGCATTGGATATGCATGATCAATTGGGAAGTTTTGAAAGGGGAAAAAAGCCTGGTGTCATTCAATTTGATGCTAACAACTTTATAGCAAAAAGAATTGTTTAAGAAGTTAATTCACGCAAAACAGGCAGTGTTTTTAAAGTACCAAAACCGGGTAAATGGTACGCATAAAATTGTTCTACTGCAATTAAAATATGTCTTCTTGTTTCCTGCGAAAGTTTGATATCAGCAAGTTCCCCCGGCTGCCTGATTTTTAAAATATCTGAAACAGATTCTGCTTCTTTTCCTTTTAAATAAATGAAATGTTCTGGTTGGTCTTTAATAAATACACCTTCCTGCAGGTCTAAATACATGTTTTCTTCATAATGTTTATCTTCTATACCAAAACCAAAAAAACCGGGCATATGTAAAGCAAAAAATAATGGAAAATTGGCTGTTACTGCAGGTTCTGCATTGTCTAAATGGAGAAGTGCGTCTTCAGCAAAAAGAAAAAGATCTGCATGCTGTTCCGGTTCTTTTAAACATTTTAGCAATAATTCTATAATAAAGACTGCACATGAATTTTTTATTACATCAGAAAAAATGGAATTGTACAACTGCACCCATTTATATTCTTTTATTCGTTGCAGGTTTTTAAAGTCGTTATGATAAACAACTAGGTCCAGTAAAGCAGATGGCTGAAAATAGTTTGTTTTATTGCTGCCTTTTTTTGATGCTGCCCTTATTCCATTAACTATATAAGTTTGTACGCCAAACAGTTCTGTAAATACAGTTACTACCACGCTGGTTTCACCATATTTTACTGTTCGTAATACAATACCTTTTGTTTTTTTTACCACTCCTTTTACATTATTTAGCAATGAAGACTATTTTACCTGCCAGTTTCTCTTGTTTTTGTTCATCTGTAATGAACACCAGGTATACGCCACTGGCTATTAGGTTTCCTTTGTAATCACGCCCATTCCAGGTGGCCTGACTACCCAGGGATCTTGTTTGATAAACAAGCCGGCCATTCAGTTCTGTAATTTTTACAATACTATTTTCAGGTACACCCTTTATTCCTATTGTTCCTGTAAAACCCGGTATAACAGGGTTTGGATAAATTACCAAATACTTTTCTGTTTCCCGGGCTTCAGTTGCTGTTCCCCTAAAAGAAATAATTCCTTTTGATGTAGCTATAAAAACTTCACCATTGCTGCCGTTTATAGTAAGCTGTTTTACATCATTACTAAACAAGGGGCTGTTTTCTTCAGTAAAATGTTCAATTACTTTATTGCCTTCTGCATTAATTAACCAAACCCCATTTTTTGTAGCTATCCATTTTCTGTCAGCACCATCTATAGCAATGCTTCTTATTTCTTCTCCTTTAAATAAATAATTAGAAACATTTCCCTGTTGTGCCACCGGAATAATTGCTTCACAACCTAAGGTAAAAACCTGCTGCAGGCATTGTATTACAGCTATACCATCTGTAGTGCCTATCCATAAAAAACCATTTTTGTCTTTTGCAATACTCAATACATTGTTTGAAGGCAAATTACCATTGCCGGCTCCGGCCTTGTATTGCTTCCACTTATCATCACCTGCATTTTCTATGGAGCTGCCATGGTTAAACACCAGTAATCCGCCTCCCTTGGGAGCTATGATCCACTTTTGATCAAGATCATCTATTAGTATATCGGCTACTGCATTTTCAAATAAAGAAAATGGACCTGTAAATGATTGCCAGCTTCCATTGCTTTTTAAAGCATGTAAATATTTTTCAGCTCCATAGTTAGCAATCCATAAGTTTTGTTGTTGATCAAATGCTAAACCTGAAATACGATAACTGGAAGGATCACCTATAGCCGGACCAATAGGTGAGTTTTGTTTATAAATATCAAACTGGTTGTTGTTTTTTATATGCAGAAGTCCGCCACCGTATGATCCGCTCCAGACAGATTCATCACGCGGATCAATTGCAAGGGATACAAAATCTAATAAACTATCAAGTTTAGAAAAATAAAAACGGTTGTAAGTGTTCCAGTTGTTTTCATTGTATTTAAATATACCACTACCATTGTACATATAGTTCCATGCATCATTAACAGAACCGGCACTTATATAAACAGAATTGTTTTTGGCTAACATTTTACCTGAAGCAATATCGTGTGGTGAATTCAATCTATAACTTTCACCGGTATTGCCACTCCACCTGCTTAATGCATTGTAAGCATCAGCAACCCATACTTCCTTATTAACTATCACTGCCTGTTGTGGAAAAGGGGTAAGTGTGGGATGTTTTATTATTTGAGAAACACTACCATCGCTATTCAGTATTACTACTTGTCCGGGAAAAGTTGGTGAACCCTGGCTAATGATTATTTTATTATCTGATTCATTAATTTTAGTAACAGGCAGACCATTAGAATATATATAATTCCATTGGGTATTATTTGACAGGAACAGTGAATCATTCTGCAAAACAAATATTTTACCATCTGCATGTACAACTCCTTTTGCAGGTGAATTTGTAAGACCATTGGTACCTGATACATTTTCCCATGATCTGAAATCTGCAGGATTTTGATTAGAAACAGCTGCTCTTTTCAAACCTTCATCGGTTGCTGCATAAAAGTAAAAGTTGTCTTTGGTAAACATGTTTGTTTTTACATAACCTCCGTTTTCACCAATCAACCACGAATCTTTTATTTCTAATTTATCGCTGTTTAATACCAATACTCCAATACCTGTTGAAACGTAACAAATACTATTGACAGGGAAAAAATGATAGATAGATTTATCCCCGGCAATTGTTTGTCTTTTAAGACCGGGTATGTTATTTATTTTTTTTGCATCCAGTATGTCAATATTGCTGTTTGTATAACCAATATATAGTCTATTGGTAAGTGCATCAAATTTAATGGTACTGACACCTGTTTCACTTAAACCATTTATGGTGCTATATCTTTCAATTTCTTTTGTGGTTACATCTACACTATATATGTTGAATGGAGTGGCTGTATATATATTTTTTGCCGAAGCAGTAACATCTATAGTGCTGCCATAGGGCAAATGTTCACGCCAAAATCCAATAGGGGGTAAAGATTGCTGGGCAAATGAATAACTGCTGTAAAGCAATAAAATCAGGATAAACCTCACTTTTCAAATGTATCAAAGTTTTTATAGCTACTCCTGTTTTGAGACATTGCTTTCAACAACCTGCTGTTAAAAAATTTATTATCCATTATTCATAACTCATATTTCATACCTTTCTTTGCTTTAAACACCAGATTCATGTGGAGGAAATTAGGGGAAGGAGTTTTAAAATACAGGTATCCGCTTCTTATTGCCTTGCTTTTGGTAACAGCATTTATGGCCTGGCAGGCCAGTAAGGTAAAATTGAGTTATGAATTTTCAAGAGCCATTCCTACTGACCATCCTAAGTATTTAGCTTATCAGCAATTTAAAAGTCAGTTTGGTGAAGATGGAAATTTACTTGTAGTAGGTACTGAAACAAACAGGTTATTTGAAGCAGATTTCTTCAATAGCTATACAAAGCTTGTGCGGGATATAAAAGGTATAAAAGGTGTCGAGGACATTATTTCTATTCCAACAGCTATCAATCTGCTTAAAGATGAAGAAACAGAAAAGCTGAATCCTTCTCTTATTTTTCGTGACACCTTACTTTCACAATCTGAGGTTGATTCCAGTGCTGCAGAATTTTTAAATCTTCCTTTTTACCAGGGACTCTTGTATAATCCCACCACAAAAGCATCACTTATTGGCATCAGGGTCAATAAAGAAATTATGGCATCTCCGGCAAGGACAGAAATGGTATCAGACATTACCAAACTGGCTGAGGATTTTGGAAAACAGCAACAAATCCAAATTTATTTAAGTGGACTGCCTTTGATCAGAACAGTTATTGCTGACAGGATACAAAAAGAAATGAGGCTTTTTCTTGCCGGTTCTCTTTTGCTATCAGCACTTATTTTACTATTATTTTTCCGCTCCTTTGGTACAATGATGCTTTCATTAGCAGTGGTTTTAATTGGGGTAATCTGGAGTCTTGGAACCTTACAGTTATTTGGATTTAAGATTACCCTGCTTACAGCTTTGATACCGCCGCTTGTGGTTGTAATAGGAATTCCAAATTGTATTTACTTCTTAAATAAATATCATACTGCATTTAAAGAAACAAACGATCAACGGTCGGCACTGGTGCTGATGGTTGAAAAAATGGGCATCGTAACCTTATTTTGTAATATAGCTGCGGCAATAGGTTTTGCCGTTTTTGCACTTACCAAAAGTGAGATTTTAAAAGAATTTGGATTGGTGGCCGGCATCAATATCATGATGTTGTTTTTTATTTCTCTCATTGTAATACCTGGCGTTTTAAGTTTACAATCACCTCCCAAAGAAAAGCACCTTCGTTATTTACACAACCCCCGCCTGCAACGATGGCTGGTGCGGTTAGAACGGTGGTCTTTACACCACCGCAAACAAATATTTATTGTAACTATATTGGTAGTAATAGTTTCTGTTGCCGGTATTTTCAGGTTAAAGAGTATTGGTTATATAGTTGATGATCTTCCTAAAACAGATAAAATTTATACTGACCTTAAATTTTTTGAAAATCAATTCAAGGGTGTGATGCCTTTGGAAATATTGGTTGACACAAAGAAAAAATATGGTGTATCAAGAGATCTGGGAAATCTTCAAAAAATAGATTCACTTGAGCAATTTTTAGTATCACGTAATTATATAGGTAAGCCCTTAAGTATTATTCAGGCTTTAAAATTTGCACGACAATCTTTTTTTGAAGGGGATAGTTCAAGTTATACTATGCCTTCAGAATATGATCTTCCAGCCCTGGCGCAATACCTAAATATGAAACCTGATTCAACAAGTGGCAAGAATACATTTGGGACACTTATTTCAAGTTTTATGGACAGCAACCGTCAACAAGCACGGATTAGTGTAACTATGCAGGATGTAGGAACGGAAAGGCTTCCTTTTATATTAGACACTATACAGGGACGTGCAGATGAAATTTTTGATACATCTAAATACAATGTACAGCTTACCGGTACTTCAGTAACTTTTGTAGAAGGATCCAGGTTTATTATCAGTGGATTAAAAGAAAGTATTTTTTGGGCTTTTTTATTGATAGCGGCCTGTATGCTATACCTTTTTAAATCAGCCAGGATCTTATTATGTTCTCTTATTCCAAATGTAATTCCATTAGTTATTACAGCAGGTGTAATGGGCTGGGCAGGCGTTCATTTAAAACCTTCTACTGTACTTATTTTTAGTGTTGCCCTTGGTATTGCTATAGATGTTACCATTAGATTTTTGGTGAATTACAAGCAGAATTCAAAGCATGTACAAAGTATACAGGCAAATGTTATTCAAACAATTCATTCCACAGGTCTCAGTATCATTTATACATCAATAGTATTGATTGCCGGTTTTGTAATTTTTTGTTTCAGCAGTTTTGGGGGTACGTTTGCTTTAGGGTGGCTAACTTCACTCACCCTGGTAGTGGCTACTATAGCAAATCTTGTTTTACTTCCGGCTTTATTAATCAGCCTTAGAAAAAAGTAGAAGAGAACCTTCAATAATCTGTATTAATAACAACTGGATAGCAGGAACTTATATATTTTTTAGAATAAAGGTTTTATTTCATTGAAAGGTTAACAAATTAAATTTTCAAGCATTATTGCAAACAATTCTAATAAATTTCTCCAGGATATAAAGCGCTAATTTAAGTATGTATTTACGCTTATTTCTTGTGAGGAAATAAAATCCTTAAACATAGTATTAATTTAAATAGTCATTAAAATTTTGAATTAAAGCATCTTCTGCAGCAGCAGTATTGTCTAAAAAGTTTGTTTGATTTTGAAACTTTTTTTCCTCGTTCCCTTATATTCGTGCAGCTTTTTAAAAAGAAGTTTGGTCTATAGGGCTTAAGAACGTAGGTTCAGACAGCTTTTTATTGGTTTTTCAAACACTATTTATTTATTAATTTCTAAAGCACATGAGAAAAATTCTAGCGCTAATGCTGGGAGTAATGGTACTTTGTACTCAGCTCCATGCACAAACACGATCCATTGCCGGACGTGTTACTGATCAAACAGGGCAACCAATCATTGGAGCCTCAGTTCTTGCAAAAGGAACTTCAGTAGGGACTACTACTGACAACAATGGCAATTTTGCCCTTTCCCTTCCTGCAGATGCAAGAACTTTAGTGATTTCTTCAGTTGGTCATGGT
>JACDAZ010000122.1 GCA_013695175.1 Flavisolibacter sp.
AGGCTGCATTGAGAACGGGACCTCCAACTGCGAGACGATTTAATATGCGAAGTACACGGGGCATTGATTAATTATTGCGGGCGAAAATACTTTAGTTTAACTATTCTTAATTGATAGGATTTTACTCTTAAAATCTATCAAACATAGAGCCTTTAAAATATTTGTAATAAATAATAGATTATAATTTTGAAAGAAAATCTAAATGTTAAGTAAAAAAACTTATGATTTACCTTTTAATAACCTTAATGAAAATTGTATATACTACTTTCGCTTTTCATGGATATTGGTGAAAAATTTATTGGTTTATGGGATTTTATTCTTACTCCCATTTTCCTGTTGGTTATTCTTTTAATAGCCAGACAAAGAAGAGACAAAAAATTTAAGCCAGGTCATCCTTTAAGAAAGTATTTTTTGGCAGGTTTAACTGTAAAATTAATTGGAGCCGTATTCATTGGAGTTATATATCAGTTTTATTATGGTTATGGTGATACTTTTTTCTTTTTTCATCATACTAAATTGATTAATTCTTCTTTATCTGAATCACCTTTAACCTGGTTTAAGCTGCTTACCCGGGCCGATATAACACCTGAAATGTATAAATATATTTCTCCCATGCAGTTTTATTGGAATGATCCTGCATCTTATACAGTTTCTGCTATTGGAGCAGTTTTGGGTTTAATAACTTTTACATCTTATTTACCAACTTCTTTATTATATGCCTGTTTATCATTTTCTGGAATTTGGGCTATGTTTAAAACATTTGCCCGTATTTATCCGCTTTATATAAAAGAATTAGCTATAGCTTTTTTATTTATACCAAGTTTATTTGTTTGGGGTTCTGGTATATTTAAAGACACTCTTTGTATGTTTGGTTTGGGCTGGCTTACGTATACAACTTTTAGAATTTTTGTAGATAAAGACCGATCAATAAAAAATATTGCTCTCCTAATTATAAGTTTTTATCTTTTATACAAAATCAAAGTATATATTTTATTAGCTTTCTTGCCCGCATTGGCCGTATGGCTTCTCATTACCTATTCTTCAAAAATTAAATCCCAGGTGTTTAGATACCTGGCGACTTTCTTTTTTTTAATAGTGGCTATTGTTTCTTTTCTGCTATTAGCACAGGTTTTTGCTGATGAACTGGAAAGATATTCTTTAGAAAGAATAGTTCAAACTGCCGAATCAACGCGGGGGTGGATAGCATATTCAACAGAAACACAGGAAGGATCAGGTTATAATTTAGGAGAATTTGATCCAAGCTTTACCGGAATGTTATCAAAATTTCCACAGGCAGTTAATGTAACTCTATACAGGCCCTATTTATGGGAAGCAAGGAAACCTCTTGTATTATTCTCGGCACTTGAAGCTTTTGCATTTTTGATATTAACTTTTATGGCTTTTAAACAAGGGATTTTAAAAGCATTTAATAAAATTTTTTCTGATCCTAATTTATTCTTCTTCTTCACTTTTTCTATCATTTTTGCATTTGCGATAGGTATTAGTACTTATAATTTTGGATCATTATCACGTTACAAAATACCTTGTTTACCTTTTTTTGCAGCCATGCTACTAATTCTTTATAAGTCAAATCAACTAAAAAAAATACCTATAAAATCTGATGTTAAAAAACGGATTGTTCATCATTTCACTTGATTTTGAGTTGATGTGGGGAGTTAGAGATAAAAGATCTATCTCCAGCTATGGAAATAATATTAGTGGAGTGCGGCAGGTAATTCCAAATTTACTTCAACTGTTTTCGCAATATAACATCAATGCCACTTTTGCAACTGTTGGTTTTCTTTTTGCAAGAAACAAAAAGGAGTTAATCGCAAACCTGCCGAAAGAAATTCCTGATTACAGCGCATCAAAATATTCTCCTTATGATTATATTTCTACTATTGGAGAATCAGAAGAAGAAGATATGTATCATTATGCATATTCTCTAATTCTCTTAATTAAAAAATATCCGCAACAGGAGATAGCCTCTCATACCTTTAGCCACTATTATTGCCTGGAAGGCGCTTCATTAACTTCTTTTGAAGCAGATTTAGAAGCCGCAAAAAAGATTGCTGCTTTGTATTCGGTTGATCTTAAAACCATAGTTTTTCCAAGAAACCAATATAGTAAAGAGCACCTGGAGATTTGTAAAAAAACAGGGTTTATTGCTTTTCGTGGCAATGAAGCTTCCACTTTTTATCATCCCAGAAGTAATGAAGAACAAAGCAAAATTATCAGGGGAACCAAACTTGCTGATTCTTATTTAAATATAACCGGTCATCATACTTTTAAAGAAATAAAAGTTGATACCCTTATAAATATTCCTGCCAGCAGGTTTCTGAGACCGTATTCAAAAAAATTACATTTAGCAGATTTCATCAGGTTAAAGCGAATTAAAGATAGTATGTCTTATGCCGCAAGGAATCAGGAAGGATATCACCTTTGGTGGCATCCACATAACTTTGGAATCAACCTCCAACAAAATTTAAACATTCTGGAAGAAATTTTGAAACATTATGAATTACTAAGCAAAAAATATGGCATGGAAAGTAAGACCATGAAAACAATTGCAGAAGAAAATTTACAGCTTCATGGATTATAAAAATATTATTTTATTAGCTGGCGAATGGGAAACAACACCAATCGTATATAATTTTTTAAAAGAAAATTTCCAGTTAAATAAAATTATTATTGAAAAACCTGTATCCAGAAAAGAATTTTTGAAAAAAAGAATCAAAAAATTAGGATTGTTTGAAGTAGGAGGACAAATTCTATTCCAATTATTAATTGGAAACCCTCTGGCTAAAACATCTCAAAAGCGCATTAAAGAAATTATCAGGCAATATAATTTATCACAGGTTCAAATACCTGAACAACACACTCTTCATGTTACCTCTGTAAATTCTTCTAAAAGTTTACAGGAATTGCAACAGATAATACCTGATCTTATTATTGTTC
>JACDAZ010000160.1 GCA_013695175.1 Flavisolibacter sp.
CCGGCTAATTCTGCTAGTAAGGCTGCAGGTAAAGCATGCCTTGTTCTTTTAATAGCTACTGAACCAAAATATACAGCCAACACATAAAAAGTAGTTTCTGTTGATCCCTGGATTACACTGGCAACACGCGATGGAAAGCTATCTGCACCGGAGGTGTTCATCAAATCAATTAATAATCCCCTTGCACCACTACCGCTCAAAGGTTTCATTAATGCTACAGGAAGTGCCGGAATAAAATCAGTATTTATTCCTAATGATCCAAAAAAAATGGAAAGCCCCTGCATGATAAAGTCCAGTACACCGGATGCCCGCAATACTCCCACTGCAACCAATATGGCCACCAGGTAAGGAATAATTTTTACAGCTACTTCAAAACCTTCTTTGGCTCCATCAATAAATGCTTCAAAAACATTTATTTTCCTGAACATGGCAAGTGTAATAAAAGAAACCACAATGCTAAGGAGGATAACATTACTTAAAACTCTTGTTGTTACTCCAATTTCGTCAGGAGGTAGTTGAGAAAAATAATACAATAAGCCAAAGATGAAGATGGCAATGGCACCCAGGTAAATTAAAATAGCCCGCTGAAATAAATTGATCCGTTGGTAAAGAGCTGTTACAATCAATCCTGTAAGTGTTGAAAAAAATGTAGCCAGTAAAATAGGAATAAATATGTCTGAAGGATCTGCTGCGCCGGCTTCTTTTCTATAGGCAATAATACTAATAGGTAACAGGGTTAAACTGGATGCATTCAATACCAGGAACATAATTTGTGCATTGGATGCTGTTTCTTTATTCGGATTTATTTCCTGTAATTCTTTCATAGCCTTTAATCCCATGGGTGTAGCGGCATTGTCAAGCCCCAACATGTTAGCCGAAAAATTCATTAAGATGGAACCATATGCAGGATGATCCCTGGGTACTTCAGGAAAAAGTTTACTGAAGAAAGGTCTTACAGCCCTTGCAAAAATAGCGATCATACCTCCCCTTTCCCCGATCTTCATGATGCCAAGCCAAAAAGCCATCAGCCCTATTAATCCAATCGCAATCTCTACCGACACTTTTGCACTGTCAAAAATGGCTGTTACTATTTTATAAAAAATATCTACATCATTAAACCCAATTAATTTAACCAGAGCTGCAATAAAAGCAAGAAGAAAAAAAGAAATCCATACATAATTAAGAGCCATACTGATTATGCTTTTTTATTAAGGGCTGAAGTTAAACGTTTCCTTCTGAAATGAAGAGTACCATCTCCTTATCTTTGCGGGCTTAAAAAAGTAAAAACTAGTATCAGGTTTGTTAGTCTTATTGTTTTAATTTTTACATTTTTAATTTTTAATTTATATAAATGGCTTTACGTGCAGGTATTGTAGGACTTCCAAACGTTGGTAAATCAACCTTGTTTAATGCTGTGAGTAATAGTGCAAAAGCACAGGCCAGCAATTACAGATTTTGTACCATAGATCCTAATGTTGGATTGGTTGACGTTCCGGATGAAAGATTAGATAAGTTAGCAGAATTGGTGCAACCTAACCGTATTGTTCCTACTCAAATAGAAATAGTTGATATAGCAGGACTGGTGCGAGGTGCCAGCAAAGGAGAAGGTTTGGGAAATAAATTTTTAGGCAACATTCGTGAAGTTGATGCTATTATTCATGTAGTACGTTGTTTTGAAGATGAAAATGTTTTGAGAGAAGAAGGTGAAATTAATCCTGTTAGCGATAAAGAAATTATTGAAACTGAATTGCAGTTAAAAGACCTGGAAAGTGTAGATAAGAAAATATCACGAATAGAAAAACAGGCTCGGGTAGATCCAAAATTCAAGTCAGAATTGGAAGTGCTACAGAAATGCAAACAATTTTTGGAGCAGGGTAAAAGTATTCGTGAGATGGGATTAAGTTCTTCTGAATTACCTGCTATTGCCGATTTATTTTTATTAACTGCCAAACCGGTTTTATACGTCGCCAATGTTGATGAAGCATCTATGCATACAGGTAACAAATATTCCGAAATACTGAAAGAAGCTGTAAAGAACGAAGATGCACAGGTAATCTTCATGAACAATTCCATTGAAGCACAAATTGCAGAGATGGAAAACGAAGAAGACAAGCAAATGTTCATGGAAGAATATGGAATGAAAGAACCTGCATTAAACCGGCTTATTCGTTCTGCATATAAATTACTAAACCTCTGTACTTATTTTACTGCCGGTGTTCAGGAAGTGCGTGCCTGGACCATTGAAGAAGGATGGAAAGCACCACAGGCTGCCAGTGTTATACATACCGATTTTGAAAAAGGATTTATTAAAGCAGAAGTAATCAGCTATGATGATTTTGTAAAATACGGATCTGAATCTGCGGCACGCGAAGTGGGTAGATTACGAATTGAAGGAAAAGAATATTTAGTGAAAGATGGTGATGTGATGCATTTCCTGTTCAATGTGTAGCCTCCTCAGCCCCCTGTCCCACGAAGGAGGCACCCAGGTGTAACAGGTGTATTCTTATTTGAGTTGTAAATAGAAAAATGAATATATGATCTAAGTTCCCCCTTCGGGGGACAGGGGGCTAAAACAATGCTCTCACCGCTGCTCTTCCTGTATGTATGGTTCTTGCTTCACCGGGTTTGCGTCCATCATATTGAAAAAGCAGTTCCATATTATTCATCAGCCTTTTGGTGTATTCAACCGACCATAGATAATTGCTTCCGGGCATTAAGCCATCCAGCATTATATAACTTACAGTAGTATTGGTAGCATGGGGAAAATCAATATTGTTGTAAGTAAATCTTCCATTGATGGAACTGTTTTGCAGTACATTATATTTTGTTTCAAGATTGATTGCATTTGAGACTGAACGCTCTCCTCCATATAATTTATGGTTCTCCTTTACATCCATCCTGTAACTGGTTTGCAGTCTGAAAACAGTTCTATTTATAAAAGTAAGTTGCGGTTCCAAAGTATGTACATTCAATTCATAATTACGGTTGTTGAAGTTTGGTGTATATAATGCATTCAATCCTTTTTTTGATAATAAGTTGAACATAAAAGAAGGACTTAAAACCCATCTTAATTTTAACTGCCAATCCAGTAATTTCCGGCTTTCATAACCATAGGTTAATAATGCTTTACCGCTGTTTTGAATATTGCTTAAGTCCAGCCCCCACTTGCTCGAGAACCTGTTAAATGAAATTGTATTAATGAAAGAAGTATTTAAAGTCAGTAATGCAGTATCCGTTAATTCGTATTTAAACGGATTGAATTCAAAATCACCTTTTGATATGGACTTTTTAGATTTTTGCATGGAGGTTTGTGCACTAAAGCGACTGATAAACTTAGCAAGTCCCCCTTCACTATTATTCAATAATGCTCTGGGGTTTAATGATAAACTATAATTGAGTGTCGTATAATTTGCTTTGGTAAAATCGTTTGTAGGAATTAAAATGCGTATAAATTTTCTTTGGTCCTGGAATTGTGCAATTTCAAATTCATTTAATTGTTGTATCCCATCATTGTTATAATCATTCCAGGTATATTCACCCTGTCCTGCAGGAACTTCCAGGTATGCAAAATCTCTTCTCTGCTCCTGCCCTGCTCCCAGTTCGTATAATACCATTCCCGTCATTAATCCTTTCCATTCATTGACCATATACTCTGTTCTTCCTAAAAGTGTTTTATCATTTTTTTGAGGAGATAAGGTTTGATTATAAACATCAAGTTGCCTGAATGTAGTGTTGAACAATAACTGGTGTTTTTCACTTTTTAAAAGTTCTGCCTGCAGATTTATATTATAACTTCTGTCACCGCTGGTTAGTCCTTTACCTAATGGATATTTATCGGCTCTTGTAAAAAAAGTAATACCATACCTGTTCTTTTTAGTTTCATCAGTTTTCAGGTAAGTTGATAAAATGTCAAAAGAAAAACTGCCTGCTGTAACAGAGTCTGTTCTTTTATTAAATACTTCATTTTTTTCTAGTGCATACCTTACACCAATTCGCATAGATGCCAGTTGCTTTAATTGTTTGCTAATATCTACAACAGGCCTGAAAAAACTTCCTTTATCAAGACTGTTTGAAAAATTAGTAACAGCAAACTGATTATTAAATGTCCAGCCTTTTACAGAAGCATTATGCTGAAAAATATTTTGAAAACCTTTGTAATCATCACTTCTTTGGTAAGTCATGAACTGGTAGTTAGCAGAATGTTCTTTTTTATCTTTTAGTTGTGCAGAGAAACGCAAAATATTTTCATCAGCATTATTAACCAAAAGAGGCAAACCCCACTCACGCGAAAACTCAACATACCTAAGCCTTTCTACCGGACGAAACTTTTGTTGCACATGCTCAATATCAAAAGCAGAAATTAATTGTAACCCTTTGGCAGAATTAAGCATGGTTGTATTGGCATATTGTAATCTTGCCGCTATACCTGCATCATCACCACTATGTTTGTCGGAAAAAGTATTTACATCATTATTGCTGAATGCAACTTCTGTTTTTAAAATATTGTTTTTATTAAAATGGTAATCTGTTGCCAGTGAAAATATTCTTTGCTTTTTAGGTGTTACCAGTCTCATCACCGGTTCATAACGTCCTTGTTTTATACCGGCAACAGGCATTACAAACCTGTATACTTTTCCATTGGCACCATTAAAATCCGGAACATAATTACCAAACCCCTGACCAACATCAGAAAAAGAAAGAGCGTATTGTGCATTTAACGAATCGGTAGAATATCTATAAAAAGAATCAGTAGTACTTCCATTAGTATAATAAACTCTTTCGTATAAAATTTTATCCCGCGAAAAACTATCTAAAGAAACGGTTGGGTAAAACGCCTGGGTGATGCTATCACCCACATTAAATAAAAATTGCTTTTGACGAGCATCCAGTGTCTGGTTGATCTGTGAATTCTTTGCATCATTATTTTGAAAAGCACCTACTTTAATTTTCAATTTATTATTTACATCAACTGTTTGATAAGCATATAAATTTGAATTCAGGTAATTTCTGTCGGCATATTCAAATTCAATTTGTATCCTCGAATCTTTTGTAATCATTCTGCGTGGCGTAAAAGTTACTTCTGCCGTATTATAGTTGATTACATAATGCTGGTCTTCGCCACGCTGCAATAGTTCTCCGTCTACAAAAACTCTTTCCGTTCCTGCTAAAACAATAAAGAAAAATTCATTGTTGGCCCCTGCTAACCTGTATGGTCCCTGGTTGCCTTCAAGTCCATTAAATATGTTCCTGTTGAATTTTCCTTTGGCAATGGAGCCACTTACCATAGTGGATGTTTCGGTAGATGCTGATAACCTGCTTTTTGTTTGAAAGGACATTCCCTGCAATCGTTTGTAAAAATTCAGGAAATACAGATTGTTTTGCCTTATGTCAATATCACCAAGATTCAACTGCCAGTTATTTTTTTTGAACTGCAGTAAAATCTGGTCAAATTCATTTAGTTGTTGAGTAGTACCATCGGGTTGAATGGGTAAATTGTTATCAGTTATGGCAGCTGCTAATTCAATGCTGTCGCCTATCATACCATTTAACTGCAATTGAAAGTTAGAAGTTACAACGGCATCCTGATTGTTGCCAAATGATAGACCCCTTCCAAAACTTCCGTTGTATTGTATATTGCCAAAATTTAAAAGCGATTCTGAATTTAGATTGGGATTAGAAGGTACCTGGTAAGGAGTAATATAGGAAAAACGAACAATGCTGTCATAATTAAGCCGCTGAACTACTGCATTTATTTTTATGGGAAATACCCGGTAGGTTATATTGATGATATCAACCTCCGGCTTCTCTCTCCAATATAAAATTGCATTTACAAAATCCACTGTATAGGCACTATCGTTTACGTCAGCTACAGAAAAAGTTCCGGGAATGATACTTAAGCTATCAAGAATAGTACTGTCTGCAGTAACTGCAATTTGTTTTGTGCGTAAATTAGAAGAAGGTTGTAGTACCAACTGGCTTTGACCTTCGGTTTGAAGCAGGTAAAAGATAAAGAAAAGCAGTATTCGGCTCAGGTGCTTCAAAAGCAAAGGTTTTTCAATGGTGGCAATGCAGCCTAATTAACGTTTAAACTTACTCATTAATTGTTAAAGACGCCTCCCTGCCGGCTTTAGCTGCATAAAAAAGAGGCTCAGGAGAGCCTCATAAAAATATTTTATTGCTAACCCCCTATATATCAGCCGATAAGCCTGCAAAAAAGTAATCTTTATGCATACGGGAAATATTGGTGATTGAGATCTCTTTAGGACAAACCGCTTCACAAGCCCCTGTAAAAGTGCAGGATCCAAAACCTTCCTGGTCCATTTGAGCTACCATACTTAAAACTCTGATCTTACGTTCCGGTACACCTTGTGGTAAAAGAGCCAGGTGAGCCACTTTTGCTGCTGTAAACAGCGAGGCAGAAGCATTTTTACAGGCCGCAACACAAGCACCACAGGCTATACAGGAAGCAGCAGCAAAAGAAGCATCTGCTTTATCCTTTTCAATAGGAATAGCATTACCATCTACTGCGTTGCCTGTATTTATAGAAATAAAACCACCAGCCTGAACAATCCTGTCAAATGCTGTCCGGTCTGTAACAAGATCTTTGATAACAGGAAAACCTTTCGCCCGCCATGGCTCCACCACTATGGTATCGCCATCTTTATAAGCCCTCATATGCAATTGACAGGTTGTTGTTGCATGCCAGGGTCCATGCGGACGTCCATCAATATGCATTGAGCACATTCCACAAATACCTTCGCGACAATCATGATCAAAAGCAATCGGATCTTTTCCTTCCAGTACTAATTGTTCGTTCAACACATCAAACATCTCAAGGAAAGACATTTCAGAAGAAATATTGTTTACCTGGTAGGTTTCAAATCTACCTTCTGCTTTAGTATTTGCCTGACGCCATACTTTAAGCGTCAAATTCATATTATAATGTTCCATATTAGCCCCCTGTCCCCCGAAGGGGGAACTTAGTTTTAATCAATTTGATTAATTTTCAATTATCCTAAGAACTCAATTTATTAAAAGCT
This sequence comes from Flavisolibacter sp., assembly GCA_013695175.1. Classification (GTDB taxonomy): domain Bacteria; phylum Bacteroidota; class Bacteroidia; order Chitinophagales; family Chitinophagaceae; genus Flavisolibacter. The sequence goes on from JACDAZ010000160.1 coordinate 7,041, forward strand.
TTAACCACCTTAGTTCCCCCTTCGGGGGACAGGGGGCTATTTATAACTACGTTGACTCGGCTTCACCACCTCATACTCCAGTTTTTCTTTATGCAATTGCCACTGTGCTCCTGGTAAATATTCCCATGCGGATACAAACATGAACTCTGCATCGTGTCTTAATGCTTCACCTTCCTCCGTTTGATGTTCTTCTCTGAAATGTCCACCACAACTTTCGCTTCTGTTTAATGCATCAATGCACATAAGTTCTCCTAATTCAATAAAATCCGCTACACGATTTGCTTTGTCCAGTTCCGGATTAAAATCATTTATGGTTCCGGGTATTTTTATATCGCTCCAAAATTGTTCACGCAAAGCACGTATTTCCTGAATAGCTTGCTGAAGCCCTTGTGCATTACG
>JACDAZ010000177.1 GCA_013695175.1 Flavisolibacter sp.
GGTCCACGTTTACCATTATATTTCCAAAAAGAAAAATGCCTGTAAATAGTATTAATAATCAGAACCTTGCTCAAATTGTAAAATAATTTTAATTGGCATTCTTTTGCCTTTGTTAGATTTTTTTAATAGATTACATTTTTCCTGGGTTAATCTCAATCCTATTCCTTTGATGAACCTCCAGTCATAGCCATATCCTGAATTCTGCCTGAGAAAATCAGGCTTTGCAAAAACCAACGTAAACTATGATTAGATGTTCATTCATATTAATTCTTCTTGTATTCCCGTTTGTAATACATGCGCAGGTATTTAACTTATCTGACCTCAGTAATTTTACTGCCTTAAATGCTCAAAAATTTGATGCTTTTATTTTAAAGAAAGATTACCGGCGAAATTATTTTTCTTCTAGGGAAACGAATACCGTTACTAACTATATTTTTCAGTCAAAAAAGAAAAAATACAAAGGTGATTACAAGAATATTGCTCATGCTACTGATGGTCCTATAACCAGTATATTATATCAAACATCATCTATTGAAGAAAAAAATTCACTTTTAGAACAAATACGGAGATCTGGTTATAAAATTTATTCAGGCATTGATCCGGTAACTACTTCAAAAAATTTTTTTCAAAAAGGGATATATACCATAAATACTGAAACAGAAGAAGTAGATAGTATAACTGTATATTCTTTCATTGTTCAAAAGAAGGACATTCCCAAAAGAAAAGATATTTATTATGCCGAAGATTTAATGTCCCTGACATCACATGAACAACTGGTAACAACATTTGGTAATTCTAACGTTAAGCAGGATCTTTTTTATTATTCTGAAAAAGAAACCAACAAATGTTCTATTCTTTTTCCAAACTCTCCCAATGAAGTAATCTTTATCTGGAATGATGAAGCTAACTATAGTAATCTTGGTTTTATATTAATAGGAGGCAACTCACCTACTGAAACATCTTTTAATTTTAATCAGCAAATAAAGCATAATACCTGGAGATCAAAACAAGGTATATTTTCGGGAATGAACCTGAAAGAATTACAGGAACTTAATAAGAAAGATATAAGTTTTTATGGATGGCAAATGGAGCAGGCGGGTATGCTAACACAGGAAAATCATGGTGAAATTGATTTTAATCGTTTACGTGTAGTTTTAAATTGTCTCAATTGTTCTAATAGTAAAGATGTAAAACAGGTAGTATCATCATCAGATGAATTAAGGGCAGACAAAAAAATTTATGTTTCTTCTCTTATTGTAATACCTCCAAAGGAAGAGCCACCTACAGTCTTACGTTTTAGAAAGTAATATCCAGGAGCGGAATTAATGCCCGAATACTCGTTATACTCTCATTCTTTACTTTTAATATATAACGTAGCCCTTTCATTTTAGTTTTTATATTACCCGGCAGCTTCTATTCTCATTCATGCTTTTATACTTAATTTTAGCGCCATTATAATTAGATTATGCCATCAAATGCAAACCGCCAATTCCTGGATTTTGAAAAACCAATTAAAGATCTGATCGACGAAATTGAACGTTTGAAGCACATTTCTGAGCAAAAGAAAATTGATTATACAGATATGATCAATAAACTGGAAGTGCAGATCCTGGATAGAAGAAAAGAAATCACCCAAAGTCTTACAAGTTGGCAAAAAGTTCAGTTAAGCCGCCATCCTGATCGTCCTTATACTTTAAAGTATATAGAAAAAATGACAACAAATTTTGTTGAGTTGCATGGCGACAGGAATGTAAAAGATGATAAAGCTATGGTAGGTGGTTTCGCATCATTGAATGGTGAAACAATAATGATATTAGGGCAGCAAAAAGGCATCAACACCAAAACAAGGCAAATGCGCAATTTTGGTATGGCAAACCCCGAGGGCTATAGAAAGGCTTTGCGTCTTATGCGTCTTGCAGAAAAATTTAATAAACCAGTTGTTACATTAATAGATACCCCGGGAGCTTTTCCAGGTTTGGAAGCCGAAGAGCGTGGACAAGGAGAAGCAATTGCAAGAAATATTTATGAGATGATCAGGCTTAAGGTTCCTGTTATTTGTGTAATAATCGGAGAAGGTGCATCGGGTGGGGCATTAGGTATTGGAGTAGGTGACAGGGTATTGATGATGGAAAATACATGGTACACTGTAATTTCTCCAGAAAGTTGTTCATCAATTTTATGGCGAAGTTGGGATAAAAAAGAAGTTGCAGCAGAGCAATTAAGGTTAACTGCAGATCATATGAAAGGTTTTGGGTTAGTTGATGATATTATACCTGAACCTGCAGGTGGTGCACATTGGGATTATGATGAAGCGGCTCAGATTTTGAAGGATCGATTAATAAAAGAAATTCAGATGCTTAAGCAAATTCCTGCTGAAGAAAGAATTTCAAATCGAATAGAAAAATCAGGTAAAATGGGATTCTGGGAGGATATTGCTGTTGCCGGATCAAACCAGGAATCTAATACGTTTAATGAAGACCAGCAAAGAAACATCAGTTGAAAAATAAGCTATAAATTACAACATGTCTTTGAGAGATCAGTTAAGAGGTACAGGTGTAGCATTGGTAACTCCGTTTAAAAAAAATGGATCAATAGATCATGAGGCTTTACATATTTTAATCAATTTTGTTATAGAAGAAGGTGTGCAATATGTTGTTAGCTTAGGCACCACAGGCGAAACTCCAACACTTTCTAAAGAAGAAAAGCTGGAGATTCTGGATACAACTTTTACATCTGTTGCTGCCCGTGTGCCAGTCATTATAGGCATTGGTAGTAATAATACAAAAGAGGTCATAAAGGAAATTGAAAGTTTTCCGATAGAAAAAGCAATGGCAATATTATCTGCAAGTCCTTATTACAATAAACCATCACAGGAAGGCATATACCAGCATTATAAATTAATAGCAGGAGCTACTACCAAACCAATTATTTTATATAACGTGCCTTCACGTACAGGCAGTAATCTTTCCGCATCAACAACAGTAAGACTTGCCAAAGATTTTGCTAACATTACCGGCATCAAAGAAGCAAGTGGAAACATGGTTCAATGTATGGAGTTATTACGTGATAAACCTTCAGATTTTATGGTAGTGAGTGGTGATGATGCTTTAGCATTACCGCAGATTGCTTGTGGTATGGATGGAGTAATTAGTGTATCTGCAAACTGTTTTCCAAAAGATTTTTGCGCTGTTGTAAATGCAGCTTTAGAAAATGATTATACTACAGCAAAAGCTTTTAATAATAAATTATTAAGAGCTTATGAACTTTTGTTTGCTGAAAATAATCCCGCCGGTGTAAAAGCATTTCTTTATGAGATGGGAATCATTGAAAATGTTTTAAGGTTGCCTTTAACTTCATTAAGTGAAGAAAATCACAATAAAGTGAAAGAATATATGACAACCTTGAGCTCTACAAAACCGGTACATGTATAAGTTTCTTATTGTTTCTTTTTTCTTAACTAATCATCTTCAGGCACAACATCAAAACAATACATTTGAACCAGATAGTATAGTGTCGACTAGTTTTCATCCGGCCGCAATAACACGCATACACAATTATACCTGTATAGTTAATAATAATGAAGTTGTTGCAATCGCTGGTATAATTATTTCAAGAGACCAACCAACAAATAATAGCGATATAAATATAGTGAGCACAGCAAGTAAAAATGTACATGTAATAGATACAGCTTTTTACATTCCTCAATTAGGAAGGTATAGACGTATATGGTTATACCTGCCCGAAAGTTATAAAACATCAAAAAGTAAATACCCGGTGCTATACATGCACGATGGGCAAAATGTATTTGATGATAAAACTTCTTTTTCGGGAGAATGGGGTGTTGATGAAGCAATAGATACTTTGGGTAAAGTGGTGGGAGAGATGATAGTTGTGGCTATTGATAATGGAGGTGCAAAAAGGATGACTGAATATAATCCATATGACTCCGAAAAATTTGGGAAGGGTGAAGGCGATGCTTATGTTGATTTTATTGTGCACACCCTGCGGCCTTATATAAACAAAAATTACAGAACTAAGCGATCTTCAAAATATACTTATACAGCAGGCAGCTCAATGGGAGGCCTGATATCTTTATATGCTATTTTAAAATACCCGAACAGGTTTGGCGGTGCCGGGGTTTTTTCACCTGCTTTTTGGTTAGCCCCGCAAATCAAAGATGATGTACAAAAAAAAGGAAGGAAAGTAAAGAGTAAAATTTATTTTTTTGCAGGACAATTGGAAAGTGAAACAATGGTCCCGGATATGCTATCAGTCTTTCAATTATTTAATTCCCGCTCAAAAGCTAAATTAACTTCTGTTATAAGAAGTGAAGGGAGACATTCAGAATCAACCTGGCGAAACGAGTTCCCGCTTTTTTATAAGTGGTTGTTTAATGCCGGTACTGATTAACAATTAAGGAACTTCATAAGTACTTCCTTCTATAGCCAATTTGGTGTTCGTAAATCCTTCTTTTGTTTCCTGGTAAAAAGGTTCAAGTGATGCGTATTTGGAACTAAAATGCCCAATCAATAATTTTTTCACCATAGCTTTTCGTGCAATTTCTGCAGCTTGCCTGGTAGTAGTATGAAAGCGGGCTTCAGCTTTATCCCGCATATTATCGAGGTATGTGGTTTCATGATAGATCATGTCTGCTCCATATATATGCTGAATGAGTTGCTCATCATATTTTGTATCAGCACAAAATGCATATTTTTTTGCTCTGCCCGGTGGTGCAGTTACTGAATCATTTTTTACAACTTCACCTTTTGGTGTTATATAATCCCGGCCTTCCTGCAGGCTGTTATAAAAAGAAATTGGTATGCGCAGCTTTCTTATTTTTTCTATAAGAAGTTTTCTTTTGCCTTCTTTTTCTTCAAACAAAAAACCATAACATTCTATCCTGTGATTGGTACGAAAACAACTGACTTTTATTTTTTCATTATCAACTAAAACTGCATTTTCTTTAATAGTGTGAAAGTGCAAAGGGTAACATATTGCTGTATCAGCCACTTTAAGTTGCATTTCAATAATCTCCTGTAGTGGTGCAGGACCAAAAACATGTAATTCCTGTTTGTGCGATAGAAGGTTGAAAGTATTGATTAAACCTACCAATCCAAAATAATGATCACCATGTAAGTGTGAAATGAAAATATGTGATATCTTACCTCTTCTGATCTTGTATTTGATCATTTGAATTTGAGTGCCTTCCCCACAGTCCACTAAAAAATTAGTTCCATCCTGTGTTACCACCTGGCTTGTCGGATGCCTGTTGAATGCAGGAACCGCTGAATTATTTCCTAATATAGTAACAGATAACATCTTTAAAATTAAATCCAATAATAAACACAATTATTTAAAGTCTTTAATTGTTTCCTCTATTTGTGGTAAGTAACTTTTTCCAAATAGTAAAAGGTGTATAAGAAGTGGATATAAATTACAAATTTTGTTTTGTTGATCCTGGTTTTTAGATAACGCCGAATGATATTGATAAGCTTCATAAAAGGATCGGCTAAATCCCCCAAATAATTTTGTCATACCTAAATCAACAGCCGGTATACCATAGTACGCAGCCGGATCTATGAGAACAGGTTCTTCATTTTTATTACACATAAAATTGCCGTTCCATAAATCACCATGCACTAAAGAAGGTCTTACATCTTTAAAAAATGGAGGAAGTTGCGTATATAATGAAGAAAAATCCTGTTCATGAAAGGCTGTAAGTAATCCTTTTTGTTTACATGCTTTTGCCAGAGGTTTTAATCTTTGTTCAATAAAAAATATATTCCAATCACTCGTTTGTTCATTTATTTGTTGAACACTACCCATGTAGTTATTAATGTTAAGTCCAAATTGATCTTTGGTTACACTGTGAAGTTCGGCCAGTTGGGTACCAAATTTTTTCCAGAAGGTGGTGGTTCTTTCACCTTCTTCTATCCATTCCAATAAGAGTATTTGATAATCATCTTCATAATAAATATCAATTATTTCTGGTGTTTTTATTTTATTGGATGTACCTAATAGATTTAACCCTTTTGCTTCCTGTTCAAATAAGTGGGGAAATTTTGTAGCAGAATTAATTTTACAGAAAAATTTTTTATCATGAGTTTTCACGAGGTAACAATTACTAATGCAACCTCCTGCCTGCTGCTGAATATTAATATTAAATCCTAAAATAGATTGTAGTATTTTCTCTATTGTATTGGCTGAGACAGACATGTTAGCGATAAACTTTTATAGATCTTCGTCACCTAATAACTCTCTTTCTATTTCTTCCATTTGCACAATATCCCAGGCTTCACTTTCGGTAGGTGTAATATTCATAAGTTCCAATAGATCCATTTTATCCAGCGACTCTTCCAGTTCCTTATCAAGTTCACATATTACAAAAGATGCTGCATTTTCATAAAAATGTTGCTGTGTTTTTACCAGGCATTCTGCACCTTCTTCATCAATTGATTTTACTTCTTTCATTTTCAGAACAATATTTCTTATATTATGCTTTAAATAGTTGCTTAATCTGGTGCATAAATCCACTGTCATATTAGCAGATAAGTGTTGTGTTTGAACGGTAATGACATGAAACTTTTCTTTGGTATCAGTTTTGACTTCCATATTAAGCAGATAAGTATTAACATTATAGGGTTAAACCTCGCATAAAAATATTTGTTATTATTGTATATAGGCATTTTAAAATAAAAAGGATAACATACAAATGGATAATAATTTCTCCTCACAAGTAAAAGAAATAATCTCTTTCAGCAGAGAGGAGGCATTACGTTTAGGGAATGATTTTATAGGAACGGAACATTTGCTTTTAGGTCTGATTCGTGAAGGTGATAATACTGCAGTTCGAATTTTAAAAAGTTTCAATGTCGATCTGTACGAGTTGCGTAAAGAAATTGAATTGGCTGTAAAAGACAAAACAGGTAAAAACATTGCCAACATAAACAGTTTGCCACTTACTAAACAAGCTGAAAAAGTTATTCGCGTTACGGTTTTAGAAGCAAAAGCATTAAAAAGCCCTACCGTAGAAACTGAGCACTTGATGCTCTCAATTTTAAAAAATAAAGAAAATATAGCTACTCAAATCCTAAATCAGTTTGACGTGGACTACGAATTATTCAGACAAGAACTAGGTATAGTAAAATCAAATGATGTACGTGCCGAATACCAGGAAGAAAATGATGATGATTTTGATGATGAAAAAAAATATTCAGGATCAAAATCAAGAGGTAGTGCAGCAACAAAAAGTAAAACTCCTGTATTAGACAATTTTGGCAGAGACATTACTAAGTTGGCGGAAAGCGGAACCCTCGATCCTATTGTAGGAAGAGAAAAAGAAATTGAAAGAGTTTCTCAAATTCTTTCACGTCGTAAAAAAAATAATCCTATACTGATAGGTGAACCAGGTGTAGGTAAAACTGCTATTGTTGAAGGTTTGGCTTTAAGAATAGTTCAAAGAAAAGTATCCCGTGTTTTATTTGATAAGCGTGTAATTTCTCTCGACCTGGCAGCACTTGTTGCCGGTACAAAATACCGTGGTCAGTTTGAAGAAAGAATGAAAGCGATTATGAATGAGCTGGAAAAGAACCGGGATGTTATTTTATTTATTGATGAAATACATACTATAGTTGGTGCCGGTGGCGCTTCAGGTTCATTAGATGCTTCTAATATTTTTAAACCTGCCTTAGCCCGCGGTGAACTTCAATGCATAGGTGCTTCTACTTTGGATGAATACCGCATGTACATTGAAAAAGATGGTGCATTGGATCGCCGCTTTCAAAAAGTAATGGTTGAGCCACCAAGTGTTGAGGATACTATTGAAATACTAAATAATATAAAATCAAAATATGAAGATTATCATAATGTACTTTATGATGATGAAGCTATACAGGCATGCGTGAAACTAAGTGACCGTTACATTACAGACAGACTTTTACCAGACAAGGCTATTGATGTAATGGATGAAGTGGGTGCAAGAGTGCATTTGAAAAATATAAATGTTCCGCAAAACATTCTTGACCTTGAAAAGAAGATTGAAGATATCAAAGTAGAAAAGAACAGGGTTGTAAAAAGTCAGAAATTTGAAGAAGCTGCAGCTTTACGCGATACTGAAAAGAGATTAGGTGAAGAACTGGATAAAGCAAAAGGCGAATGGGAAGAAGAAAGTAAGCACAGGCGTTATCCAATAGATGAAGAAAAAATTGCTGAAGTTATAAGTATGATGACAGGAATTCCTGTTAAAAGAATGGTGGAAGCAGAAACGCAGAAGCTGCGTAAGATGGCTGAGGAAATGCAGGCAATGGTGGTAGGACAAGAGGAAGCCATTTCTAAAGTAGTAAAGGCTATACAAAGAAACAGGGTGGGGTTGAAAGATCCTAGAAAACCAATAGGAACATTTATTTTCTTAGGTCCTACAGGTGTTGGTAAAACTGAATTAGCACGTGCCTTAGCCCGGCATATGTTTGACAGCGAAGATGCCCTCATCAGGATTGATATGAGTGAATACATGGAAAAATTCACTGTTTCAAGATTAATTGGTGCCCCTCCGGGATATGTAGGTTACGAAGAAGGTGGTCAGCTAACGGAAAGAGTAAGAAGAAAACCATATAGTGTTATATTATTGGATGAAATTGAAAAAGCGCACCCGGATATTTATAATATACTATTACAGGTACTGGATGATGGGCAATTAACGGATGGTTTGGGTAGAAAAGTAGATTTTAAGAATACCCTCATAATTATGACCTCAAATATTGGCGTAAGGCAACTTAAAGATTTTGGAGAAGGTGTAGGTTTTGCCACTCAGTCACGCAATCAGAACTCAGATGAGTTTGGTAAGGCTGTGATAGAAAAAGCACTTAAAAGAACTTTTTCTCCTGAATTCTTAAACAGGATTGATGACGTCATCATTTTTAATACACTTACTAAAGATCATATTTTTGAAATAATTGATATTCTGATGAAAGGTGTTATGAAACGCCTGGTGAATCTTGGTTTTTCTTTGGAATTATCAGCAAAGGCAAAAAGTTTTCTGGCAGAAAAAGGATATGATCAGCAATTTGGTGCACGTCCGTTACACAGGGCAATTCAAAAGTACCTTGAAGATCCTTTAGCAGAGGAAATATTAAATATGAATATTAAGACAGGTGATGTTTTAATAGCAGGCTTGGACGAAGAAAAAGATAAACTAACGTTTACTTTAAAAGAAGAAGCCAAAGAGGAATCAAAAGCTTAATGAATAAATACACAAATAATAAGAGGCTTCGAAAGTAGCCTCTTTTTTGTTTTGTCATTTCAAAAGAAACCAGGCAATTTTGCTTTGATAGTATGAGAAAAATTATCATAACAATAGACGGCTGGTCATCTTGTGGAAAAAGCACTTTGGCCAGGCAATTAGCTCAAAAGCTGGGATATATATATGTAGATAGCGGTGCTATGTACCGTGCCATAACTCTTTACTTTTTAAGAAATCATGTTGATTGGACAGATGTAAACGAAGTAAAGTCAGCACTTAAAAATATTAATCTGGAATTTTCATATTCAGAAAAAAGTGAAAATGCAGAAATTTTTTTAAACGGCGAGAATGTTGAATATGTGATCCGTGATTTGGTTGTGGCCGAAAAGGTAAGCGAAGTGGCTGCTATTAAAGAAATAAGGGAATTTGCCGTAAAGCAGCAACAGCAAATGGGACAAAATAAAGGTATCATTATGGATGGTAGGGATA
>JACDAZ010000180.1 GCA_013695175.1 Flavisolibacter sp.
CTATTAAACAATGGGCTAATATAGCAGGATTAGTTGCCGGCTTATTAAAAGAAGATTATGATTTAATAAGCCGGTCGCTGGAAGATGTTTTAATAGAACCGGTAAGAAGTAAGCTTATTCCTTCGTATGATAAAATAAAAAGAAGGTCAATGGAAATAGGAGCATTAGGTGGCGGCATATCAGGTTCAGGACCTGCAGTGTTTATGCTGAGTAAAGATGAAACAACAGCCAGCAAAGTAGCACAGGAAATGAAAGAAATTTATGAGCAGGTGGGAGTTGAATATGAAACTTATGTAACCACAATTAATCATAAAGGAGTAGAAATAATATAATGAAATTTTATAGTCTTGGAAATACTACATCACATGTTGATTTTAAAACAGCAACTTTAAAAGGCCAGGCAGAAGACAAGGGGTTATACTTTCCTGCAACTATACCTGTTTTACCATCTCATTTTTTTCAACAAATTGAATCTTATTCAAAAGAAGAAATAGCTTTTACAGTTATGAAATCATACCTGGAGAACGTGTTGCCCCCTAAGGTTCTTCAAAATATTTTAGATGAAACCATAAATTTTAAATTTCCCCTGGTTCCTGTAACGGGCAACATTTTTTCTCTTGAGCTTTTTCATGGTCCCACCATGGCATTTAAAGATGTTGGTGCCCGGTTTATGAGCCGATGCCTGAGATACTTTGCTGAAAATCTTACAAAAAAGATTACTGTATTAGTAGCAACTTCCGGTGATACAGGTGGTGCTGTTGCACATGGGTTTTACGAGGTGGAAGGGGTAGATGTAGTTATATTATATCCATCCGGAAAAGTTAGTTCTGTTCAGGAACTTCAGTTGACAACATTAGGGAAGAATATTTTTGCATTAGAAGTTGATGGCAATTTTGATGATTGCCAGCAATTGGTAAAACAAGCTTTTTCAGATAAAGATTTAAATGAAAAATTAATTCTTACCTCAGCTAATTCTATAAATGTTGCCAGGTGGCTGCCGCAACAGCTTTATTATTTTTTTGCGTACCAACAATGGAATGATAAAACAAATCCTCCGGTATTTTCAGTACCATCAGGAAATTTCGGCAATGTAGCAGCGGGACTGCTTGCTTACAAATCAGGCTTGCCAGTATCTAAATTTATTGCTGCCTGTAACGAGAATGACGTAGTACCAAGATTTCTTAAAACAGGCAATTATGAACCTAAAAAAGCAATTGCTACTTTATCAAATGCTATGGATGTAGGCGATCCCAGTAATTTCATCAGAATTTTGGAGTTATTTGAAAAAGATTATGAACAACTAAAGAATATTTTGGTCAGTTATGTCATATCGGATGTTGAAACAAAAGAAGCTATTAAACAAGTTTACAAACAATACAATTATTTAATGGACCCACACGGAGCAGTAGGTTTTGCAGCTCTTGAAAAATATATTCAACAGCACACTCAACAAAAAGGAATTTTCCTGGAAACTGCCCACCACTTGAAATTTTATGAGCTCATTGAAAAAATCATTGAGAAAAATATCCATTCTGATCAAATAGAAAAACTGCTTAAAAAAAATAAATCATCGGTGTTGATGAAAGCAGATTATCAAATTATAAAAGAATTTCTATTGTCTAAATAATTGGCAGAAAAGCATTCATCGAAAAAATGGAATCAGCTTTTAGAAAATCAAAATTTGTAATTTCATCAAAACTTCTGCTATGGAACAACAATATTTAGGTTCAACGGGAACGCCAGCGAAACCTGTGACAGAAAGTGAAAGACTATTAGGTGTACTGTCACATGTATTAACCTTCGTAGTTTGGATCTTTGCTCCCCTGGTAATTTATTTTTTAAAAAAGGATGAATCGGAATTTGTAAGAATACATGCTAAAGAGTCCATTAATTTTCAGCTTACATTGATGCTGTATTATCTGGTTGCTTTTATAACGCTGATTTTACTGGTAGGTATCTTTCTTTTTATAGTAATAGGCATTTTTCATGTTGTACTGATTATTGTGGCTACAATAAGAGCTGCTGATGAAAAATTATATCGTTATCCTTATACTATCAGGTTTATTCAATAAGGAGTAAAATCATTATTGATTAAATATCAATACGTGCATACTTGGCATGCGTTTCAATAAATTCTCTTCGCGGAGCTACTTCATCTCCCATTAACATGCTGAATACTCTATCTGCTTCAGCAGCGCTTTCAATAGTTACCTGTTTTAAAGTTCGGGTTGAAGGATTCATTGTTGTTTCCCAAAGTTGTTCAGAATTCATCTCACCCAAACCTTTGTAACGTTGAATATGAACACTATCAGGATTGCCCCCTCCAAACTTATCTACTAAAACTTTTCTTTGTTCTTCATTATAGGCATAAGCCTGATCTTTTCCTTTTTTTACAAGGTAAAGTGGTGGTTGAGCTATATACACATAACCCTGTTCAACTAATTCCTTCATATACCGATAAATAAAAGTTAGTATCAACGTTGCAATGTGGCTACCATCCACATCGGCATCCGTCATGATTATGAGTTTATGATAACGGATCTTAACTATATTTAAAGCTTTTGGATCATCAGGTGTACCTACAGTAACACCAAGAGCAGTGTACATATTCCTGATTTCCTCATTCTCATAAATCTTATGCTCCATTGCTTTTTCCACATTCAAAATCTTTCCACGTAATGGAAGTATAGCCTGGTAACTACGGTCTCTGCCTTGCTTGGCAGTACCACCTGCAGAATCACCCTCAACAAGATATAATTCACATCTTTCAGGATCGCGTTCAGAACAGTCAGCCAGTTTACCGGGTAGGCCACCTCCGCTCAGTACACTTTTTCTATGTACCATCTCACGGGCTTTTTTAGCTGCTGCCCTGGCTTGTGCCGCTAATATTACTTTTTGTATAATATTTTTTGCTTCTCGTGGGTTTTCTTCCAGGTAAGCTTCTATTACTCTGGATACTGTTGTATCTACTATACCCATTACCTCGTTATTACCTAATTTGGTTTTCGTTTGTCCTTCAAATTGAGGTTCGGGAACTTTTACCGAGATAATTGCACTTAATCCTTCACGAAAATCATCACCTTCAATTGTTACTTTGGCTCTTTCAAACATACCTTGCTTGTCGCCATAGCTTTTAAAAACACGGGTTAAAGCCCTGCGAAAACCGGCTACGTGTGTACCACCTTCGATAGTATTAATATTGTTTACATAAGAATAAATATGCTCACTATAACCATTGTTATAGATCATTGCCACTTCTACGCCAACATTATTTTTTTCGTCTCTGCCTTCAACAAATAATGGCTTTGGTAATAAAGGAACACGGCCAGCATTGGCATCAAGCATCTCTACAAATTCTACAATGCCACCTTCGCTATAAAATGTTTTGGAATAGGTTTGACCCGTTTCTTCATCTTTTTCACGCAGGTCATTAAGTATAATTTTTAAACCTTTATTTAAAAAGCCAAGTTCACGCAAACGACCTTCAAGAATATCTTTATTATAATCAGATGTAATAAAAATGGAGTCATCAGGCCAAAAATGAACTGTAGTCCCGCTTTTTTCTGAAACACCTATTTCACGTACCGGAAATTGCGGTACTCCAATTTTATATTGTTGTTCAAATATTTTGCCTTCACGAAATACAGTAACATGCAATAATTTACTTAATGCATTTACACAACTTACTCCCACACCGTGCAAACCACCTGATACTTTATATGAATCCTTGTCAAATTTTCCACCGGCATGCAATACAGTCATCACCACTTCCAACGCACTTCTGCCTTCTTTGGCATGAATACCTGTTGGTATTCCTCTTCCGTCATCTTCAACAGATACAGAATTATCTTCGTGAATGGTTACAATAATATTTGTGCAATGACCGGCTAATGCTTCATCAATGGAATTATCCACTACTTCATAAACCAGGTGATGAAGACCTTTAACGCCAACATCGCCAATATACATAGCCGGGCGTTTACGAACTGCTTCTAAACCTTCTAAAACTTGTATGCTATCAGCACCATAACCAGTAAGTACAGAAGGTGCAGGAGGGGTTGCTAAACTATCTAAAATATCACTCATTATCAGGGAAAAATTTATGCACCGGAGTGGTGCAGGTCCATTCGGGCAAATGTACCTAAAATAAGCTGTTCAGCCAACGAATGAGACGTTAAAAAGGGAGTGATTTTTGCAGGTATACTTAAAGGAAATATATCAATTAATAAAGGCTTTTGATTTTCTAATTTAAGCCTGCTGATATTTTTCAATAGTTCTTGAAGTTGTTGGTTTAACAGTGTATAAATAGTACAAAAAATAAAACTTATTATATGAATGATCATACTATTTCCCGCATTGCCATCATAATATTATCCATCGTAATGATTGTTTTTGGGATATTTCATTTTTTACAACCTAAAAGCTTATTAAATTATGTTCCTCCATTTTTGCCGGGTGGTATAATTTGGGTTTACATTGTTGGCGCAGCTTTTATACTTGCTGCTATTGCATTTATCTTAAATAAGATGGCTCAACTGGCAGCTTATGCGCTGGCTATTTTATTATTAATATTTGTTATTACTGTACACTTGCCCACATACTCAGATGCCGGAAGCATGGAAATGAAAAATCTTGCATTAACTAATTTATTAAAGGATGCAGCATTGGCCGCATTTGCCATGCATATAGGAAGCAATGCAAAAACGGTTGGATAAAAAGATTATTCTCCGTTCACTCCAAAATTCACCCTTTCAGCCATGAGTTGTTTTATAATTTTCTCCAGCTCATAAATCCTTTTTTCCAACTCGGGTAAATTACGGAAAACTGCCTGGCTGCGTAAAGCATTTGTATAATCGGAGGCCGGAGATCCTGTTACAGCAGAATAAGGTTCTTTAAGTGATTTGCTTACACCGCTTTGAGCATTAATTTTTGAACCATCAGCAATTTGGATATGACCAACTAATCCGGCTTGTCCACCAATCATCACGTTTTTTCCAATTTTTGTGGATCCTGACACTCCTGCCTGGGCAGCAATGACAGTGCTGTTACCAACTTCTACATTATGTGCTATCTGAATGAGGTTATCCAATTTGGCACCGGCACGAATGCAGGTAGAACCAATAGTTGCCCGATCAATTGTTGTATTTGCACCTATTTCAACATGATCTTCAATGAGCACATTTCCTATTTGAGGAACTTTTTTAAAAGATCCATCAGCCTGAGGTGCAAATCCAAAACCATCCGATCCTATAACAGTTCCGGCATGAATAGTTACATGGTTATGTAAAACAGAATCATGATAAATTTTTACATCGGGATGAATGATGCAATTCTCTCCTATTATTACATTATCTCCTATATAAGTTCCGGGGAATATTTTAGAAAAGTTTCCAATTTTTACATTTTCACCTATATATGAAAAAGCACCAATAAAAACATCTTCACCAAGCTGGGCAGATTCTGAGATATAACTGTATTGTTGTATGCCTTTCATCTGTTGGGTAACCATCTCCTGGTGTTTCTGCAGCAGTTGTGCAAATGCAGAATAAGCATCTTTAACCCTGATTAAAGTAGGCTCAACTTTTCTTTCTAAAGCATAACCTTCATTAATAATAGCAATAGTGGCCTTGGTGGTATATAGATAATCTTCATATTTTGGATTAGCCAGAAAAGTAAGTTGTCCCTCCTGGGCAGCTTCTATTTTCCCAAAAGAGGTAACCGTTGCATTGGCATTTCCTTCAATTCTACCTCCAATGATCAATGAAATTTGTTGAGCTGTAAACTGCATATTAGATAATCAAATTAGTCAAAAAAGCCAATATAGTCATCGAAGTAAATTCTAATCTGCAATAGTTCAAACTCTTTTGACTTCTAAAGACTTCATTGAAGATAGCAAAGGTAATATTTTTTAACAGGGGCAGCCAGTTGCTGATGAATAAGGGCGTTATCAACTTTAGAAATATCAGACACAGTTCCGTCTTTAAATAAGATTTTTATGTGCTCATCTAATGGATTATAAGTTGTATTTATTGCCTCTCCTTTAAATACAAAATATTGTGCTTCATCCATGGTAATTCTCAGTTTTCCGGCTACATCCTTTTGTAATTTTATGATTTCTTCCTCATCAAAACGTTCTGATTGCAATCTTATTTTCAAGAGATCTCTATTTATTAAACCTTTGCAAAGTGTTGATAAAACACCGTCTGGGTGACTGCACCAGATTTTTAATGTACATAAAATATCTGTATCATCTAACTGGGTAAATTTTTCTAAATATTTTTCAAAATGTTCATTCGTGTCTTGTTTTAAAAAAAAGTCAAGAACCGGGGAAGCAGCATGAAGGTTTATTTTATTTTGTATTAGCGCTTGAGCCCGGTCAATAATTTTTACAAGCATTTTTTCTGCTACAACAACTGTTTTATGATGGTAAACCTGCCAGTACATCAGTCGTCTCGCAACTAAAAATTTTTCAACAGAGTAAATGGCTTTTTCTTCTATCATCAACTCACCATCATGAACAACAAGCATTTTTAATATTCTGTCATAACCAATCACTCCTTCAGAAACTCCTGTAAAAAAACTGTCTCGTGTCAGGTAATCCATTCTGTCCACATCCAACTGACCCGATACCAGTTGATGCAAAAATTTTTTGGGATAAGCATCGGTAAAGATTTTTATTGCTGTTTCAAGCTGACCATTCATATTACCATTCAGCAAGCCCAGGATCATTAATGAAATCTGCTCATGATCAACATTGCGGATCAATTTCTTTTCCAATGCATGCGAAAACGGTCCATGCCCGATATCATGTAGCAGAATGGCTATTTTGGCTCCGGTTTCTTCCTCTTTCGTTATCTCTATACCTTTATTTCTTAATTCTGTTATAGCCAATCCCATCAGGTGGTATGCTCCTAAAGAATGGTGTAATCTTGAATGAACAGCACCCGGATATACAAGAGAAGCAAATGCCATCTGGTAAATCCTTCGCAGTCTCTGGTAAAATGGATGTGCAATAATTTTGAAGATCAGGGGGTCGTCTACTGTTATAAAACCATAAACCGGGTCATTAATGATCTTGCGGACATAGGACATGTATTATTCAGTTAATTTCTAATGTTCAAAATTAAGGGCAAGACGGGAATGTTTACATTTGAGTTTATTGACAATGGCAGAGTAAGGTAATTCTACTCTATTATAATGGAAATAACTTACGACATATTAAAATTGAAACTATGAGCATGGCTAAAATTCTTTGGGTAGATGATGAAATAGAAAGCCTTCAATCTCAAAAAATATTTCTGGAGAACAAAGGATATGATGTGCAAACACTTACAAATGGGTTTGACGCTATAGATTATATAAAAGAAAATATTGTAGATGTTGTGCTAATAGATGAATCTATGCCGGGAATTACCGGGTTGGAAACATTGGCAAAAATCAAAGAAATTAATGCGCAGATCCCTGTTGTTTTAATAACTAAAAATGAAACGGAAAATTTGATGAATGAGGCTATAGGCAGCCAAATATCTGATTATCTGATAAAGCCCGTAAATCCAAACCAGGTTTGGCTTTCACTCAAAAAAATAATAGATAACAGGAGGTTGGTGGCTGAAAAAACAACAACTGCCTATCAGCAACAATTTCGAAATCTTTTCATGGCTTTAAACAGTAACCCCGATCATAATGAATGGATGGGAATATATAAAGAACTGGTACATTGGGAGCTAAGTTTACAAAGGAGTGATAGCCCTGAAATGCTGGAAGTTTTTCAAACCCAGAAAAATGAAGCCAATACTGAATTTTTTAAATTTATTAGTCGCAATTATTCTTCATGGATAAATGAGAAAGGAATAAAAAAACCTGTAATGTCTCATACATTAATGCGGGAAAAGGTTTTTCCACATGTTGAAAAAGGAACTACTACTTTTTTCATTCTTATTGACAACCTGAGATTTGATCAATGGAGAACTATTATGCCCATCTTTTTGGAAAGTTTTCGTTTGGTTGAAGAAGATTCTTTTTATAGCATTTTGCCCACAGCTACTCATTATGCCCGCAATGCAATTTTTACCGGGATGCTGCCAATTGATATTGAAAAGAAATTTCCAGAGCAATGGAGAAATGATGATGAAGAGGGTGGTAAAAACACTTTTGAAAATGAATTTTTGAAGGCACATTTAAAAGCAACAGGCAATGATGATCTGAGGGTTTCTTATACCAAAGTTGTAAACAACCAGGCGGGTCTTGATTTGGTAAATAATGTTCATAATTTATTAAATAATGATTTGAATGTTATTGTTTACAATTTTGTAGATATGCTGTCTCATGCTCGTACCGAAATGGAAGTTTTAAAAGAACTTGCAGGCGATGAGATTAGTTACCGTAGCATTACAGCATCCTGGTTTGAACATTCTCCTTTGCACCAGGCTTTAAAAAGAATTGCAGAAAAAAATATTAAAATCATATTAGCAACTGATCACGGAAGTGTAAGGGTTAAAAACCCGGTAAAAGTTATTGGCGATAAGCAAACGACTGCCAATTTGAGGTATAAGCATGGTCGCAACTTAAATTACGAACCGAAAGATGTATTAGCATTCCGAGATCCAAAAGAAGGAGGGTTGCCTTCACCAACTGTTAATTCCTCTTACATATTTGCGAGGGAAGATACTTTTTTATGTTATCCAAATAATTACAACCATTATGTAAATTATTACAAGAATACTTTTCAGCATGGAGGCATTAGCCTTGAGGAAATGATAGTGCCGGTGGTGCACATGGTAAGTAAGTAATTGTATAAACATTAGCCACTAATTTTATAAATAATTACATTTATTTTTTAGATGAAATACACACAAACAACATTAGATAAAATAGAAAAGATCATCGAAGAAAGTGGTTATGTAGTGCGGTATGAAAGAGGCAGCTTTCAAAGTGGGTTTTGCATATTGGAAGATAGAAAAGTAGTAGTACTTAATAAATTCTTACAGTTAGAAGGAAGAATCAATACTTTAATAGATCTTATCCCACAACTAAAAATAGATTCTGAGACTCTAACTCCGGAAAGTAATAAATTGTTTATAGATATCCGGCGACAATATCATGCTGCTAATGAACAAGGTGATAACTAATACTTTCAATTTATCGTGAAGTGCCCCCCGTTAAAAATAACTTTTTTAGGATCAGGTACCAGTAGTGGGGTTCCCATGATAGCTTGTGAATGCGAAGTATGCCGGTCAACTGATAAAAAAGATAAAAGGTTAAGAGCCAGTATTCTAATTGAATCTGCCAATACTACTTTAGTTATAGATACTACCCCCGATTTTCGGTACCAGATGCTGAGGCAGAAGGTGAAGCATTTAGACGCTGTTCTTTTTACTCATCCACATAAAGATCATATTGCCGGGCTGGATGATGTAAGAGCATTTAATTATTTCCAGGAGCAGCCTATGCAGGTATATGCCAATCAAATGACTATTGATGCTATAATGAGAGAGTTTGCATATGCCTTTGCTGATAAAAAATATCCCGGCATACCCAGCATTGAACTTAATTCTATTACGCTTGATCCTTTTTGGATAGGCGATATACCTGTATCCCCAATAATGGTATGGCATTTAAAGATGCCTGTTTATGGATTCAGGTTTGGAAATTTTACTTATATAACTGATGCTAATAAAATAGATGACCAGGAAAGGGAAAAAATAAAGGGTACTGAAATATTAGTATTAAATGCTTTAAGGAAAGAAAAACACATTTCACATTTTACTTTACATGAAGCAGTTGAAATAGCTGAAAATATGAAAGTATCTAAAGCATATTTTACACACATCTCACATCAATTAGGAAAACACCGGGACGTGGAAGATGAATTACCCGAACATATTCATTTAAGTTATGATGGGTTGATAATAGATTCAAACTGAGAAAGACAATTTTACCATTTATACTGAGGTAATTTTTTTTAAATAGCAATAGCGTAAAAAATTCTTAGAAATCAACATATGCGGCTGTAATTCAATGGATAGAAGAGTAAACATAAAATATATATATTTATTATTCGTTTTTTTAAACGTTATAAATAATGTTTTCATCTAAGTTTCGTTTCCCTTACCATAAATATTTGGTAATTTGTTTACCTTTCTAAATGCTGAGATTTATATAATTCGTCTTGAAGAGAACACCTATTTTTCTGTTGCTATTAAACTTACTTATAGGCACTTTTGCCTCTGCGCAAGTTCCTGTGGCAAATTTTTCTGTTGATGTTACTTCAGGTTGCTCACCGCTAAAAGTAAAATTTACTGATCTTTCTGTTGGAACTGCTTTAAAATATGAGTGGAACTTAGGCAACGGAACTTTATCAACCCTGGCATCTCCATCAACAGTTTATATTCAGGCTGGTACTTATAATGTTACTTTAAAGGTTACTAATTTATCCGGTTCCAGCACTAAATCAACTACTATAACTGTTTATGAAGATCCTACAACTTCTTTTATAACTGATAAAAAATCAGGTTGTGCACCTTTAACTGTAAAATTTTCTGATAATTCATCTACAACTGATGGTTCGAAAATAGTAAGCTGGTTTTGGGATTTTGGTAATGGAACCAGGTCAACTGAACAATCTCCAACTGTAAAATATAATATAGCAGGCAGTTACACTGTTGTTTTACGGGTAACCACTGACAAGGGTTGTACTAAGGTGCTCACAGAAAATAAACTCATTGAAGTAACCCCCGGTTTGGAATTAAATTTTACAAATTCTTTAGTTTCAGTCTGCCAGGCTCCTTTTCAGCTTGATTTTATTAATTCTTCAATAGCCTTTGGATCAGTATCCTACAAATGGGATTTTGGAGATGGAAATACAAGCACTTTGGAAAATCCTTCCAATATTTATCAATCGCCCGGTAACTATACCGTTTCATTAATTGCTTCTACAGGTGCCGGTTGCGTAGATACTCTAAAGAAACAATTGAGTTTAACAGAAGCAAACACAGATTTCGCCACAGGCAATACTCTTTGTGAAAATACGCCAATCACTTTTTCAAATAATTCTTCTCCTGTACCTATACTTTCAAAATGGTTATTTTCTGATGGAACTATAATAAATACAAAGAATGCAGTAAAAACATTTACATCTGCAGGAACGTATAAAGTAACACTCATTAATACATATAGTGCCTGTGTTGATTCGGTAGAAAAAAACATCACAGTTGGCATTATTCCTAAAGCAGAATTTTCTACTCCGGCAATAGGTCAATGTGCCACACCATTTATTGTTAATTTTCAAAATTTATCTACAGGGGCTACAAGGTATGAGTGGGATTTTGGTGATGGGTCACCGGTTTTAAGTTCTACTTCAGCAACAGTTTCACATATATATACTACAAATGGTTCGTTTAGTGTAAAACTTACTGCATATAACAGTACGGGTTGCAGTAATACCTATATTAATCCCCGCCCTATTGCTATAGGTCCGCCATCTGTAGAATTAAAAAAAATAAATCCAGATTGTGTACCCTATGCAGTTACACCTTCGGCTAGTATTACTTCTATTAGCCCGATTATAAAATACGAGTGGAATTTTGGTGATGGTACTATAAAAACGGAGGGATCTCCATCTCATGTTTACACATCTTCAGGTGTATATTCCTTGTCATTAACAATAACTACAGAAGATGGTTGTGTTGCCTCTTCCAGTACTCCTGTCCAGGTAGGTAATAGTTCATCTTTATCATTTACTGCTTCTCCATTAAATGTTTGTGCAAGTGATTCTGTAATTTTTATAAATACGTCTCAACCCAAAACTGCTATATATACCTGGCATTTTGGTGATGGAGGATCTTCAACATTATACGATCCTAAATATTCTTATAATGATACAGGCTGGTTTAAAGTGATATTGTTTGTAAACAATGAGGGCTGTAAAGACAGTATTCAAACTGATCAAAAATTTTTATTTGTTAATGCACCTATTGCCCGCTTTTCATTATCTCCTAACTGCCAGGAGAATTACGAATATATTTTTAGTGACAATTCACTTTTTGACTCAGCATCATTAGGAAGAAGAACATGGTTATGGGAGTTTCCGGATGGAAGCAAATCTTCTGAACAAATTCCTCCATCTTATACTTTCCCTGGTCCTGGTAAATACAAAATATCTCTTACTGTTTCTAATGGCTCCTGTACACATAAAAAAACGGAAGAAATTACAATTGTAAATAGAACGCCTGATTTTACAGTCAGCTCTACACAAAACTGCAAACCTATAGCTGTGAATTTTGGCGCAATTACACCGGGCATACAGCAAATAGTAAATTATAAATGGGAAGTAAATGGCTTTGATACTTTAATAACAAATTCTTCATTCACATACACTTTTGATACTGCCGGAAATTATGATGTAAAATTAATTACTATAGATAATTATGGTTGTAGTACTTCTGTTACCAAACCAATTTTAGTAAGTGGACCAAGGGCTTTGTTTGCTCAAACTAACCAATCAGAGTGTAGGAATTTAATAGCAGAATTTTCTGATAGCTCATTAGCTTTTGGTAATAATGATATAGTAAGTTGGAAATGGAACTTTGGAGATGGAACAATAGTAGAAAAAGCAGAAGGTAAAATTATTGAACACAAGTATGAAAAATCTGGTTTTTACACTGTTACATTAAGTATAAAAGATGCTTCAGGTTGCCAGGACAGTACATTTATGCAGGTAAAAGTAAGGGAACTGGTTGCAGACTGGACCGCTACAGAACAAGTTTGCTATGGGTTCCCCATAAGTTTTACAAACCAATCAAAAGGAGATTATGTTTCTGCTGTTTGGGACTTTGGGGATAGTTCAACACCTGTAACTATAGCACCCGTATCAGGTACATATAACTATAAGGATACAGGTCACTATAGTTTAAAATTAACCATTGAAGATTCAGTGGGTTGTAAGGATACCTTAGAGCGGATAAATTATATTCATATTTCGCAACCCATTGCACTGATTGAAGTTCAGGATTCCATAAGTTTTTGTCCTCCTTTTGATGTTAATTTCAAAAATGCTTCAACTTTCTTTACCAAATCTGACTGGAGGATAGAAGGCGAAAGATCTTCAGAGACTGATCACCGGAAGTTATTTACACAGCCGGGGACTTTTGAGGTGAAGCTTACTGTAGCAAGTCCTGATGGGAAATGCACTTCTTCTACTGAAAAAACAATTATCTTATATAGCCCCGATGCGGCAAAGCTGGAGTATGATCCTGTACAGGCTTGCGTACCGGGAGTGGTAAATTTAAAAGCTTTTGATAACCTTGCTTCTGCTAATTTCTTTTGGGATCTGGGTGATGGAACTATTGTAGATACTTCTATAAATCAAATAACCCATACCTATACTAATCTGGGAAGTTTTACTCCTAAAATTTTATTAACGGAATCTTCCGGTTGTGTAATAACGCTTTCAGGAAAAGAACCTATTAAAATTAAAGGTGCTTTTGCAAAATTTGAAGTCAACGAGCATTTTTATTGTGACAGTGGTTATGTTCAAATCCTTGATTCTACAATAACTTACAATGATCCAATAGCTAAATACACCTGGGATTTTGGAGATGGAACAATTTTAAATGACAAAGCGCCAAGACATTATTATAATCAATCCGGTATTTATCCCATTCTTTTAACTGTTGAAACAGAAGCCGGATGTGTAGATAGCATCCGTTTACAAACACCGGTAAAAATAGCAAGCAGTCCATCAATATCTATTGTTGGTGATTCGGTGATATGTGTTAATGGAAGGGCAAAACATTCTGCTGTTTTTGACAGAACCGATACATCGTATGTTAGCTGGAACTGGCAATTTCCAAATGGGACCACATCAAATATTCAAAACCCCCCTTCCCTGCAGTATACTAAAGAAGGTTATTCTCAAATAAGAGTAGTTGCTGTTAATAGTAGCGGGTGTGCTGATACGGCTATAACTAAACTGAATGTTTATCCAAATCCCATTATTACAGTACCATCTACATTGACAACCAATATAAATACACCGGTTAAGCTGGCAGCTCAATACAGTACCAACATAAAAAAATATAACTGGAAACCGGCAACAGATCTAAGTTGTTATGATTGTCCTCAACCCATTGCTACTCCAAAATTTAATACAAACTATACAATATCTGTCGTAGATAGTAATGGTTGTAAAAACCAGGATGAAGTGAAGGTGACGGTACTTTGCCAGGGAGCAACTGTTTTCCTGCCAAATACATTTTCTCCAAATGGCGATGGAGTAAACGACATTTTTTATGTTCGGGGCCAGGGTATAGACAGGGTAAAATCATTAAGGATTTTTAACCGTTGGGGTGAAGTTGTTTTTGAACAAAGAGATTTTCCTGTTAACAATCCTCAAAATGGGTGGAATGGAAGATATAAGGGTAATAAGGTGTCACCCGATGTTTATATTTACCAGGTTGAAGTTTTCTGCAGTAATGGAGAACCCATTCAGTTTGCAGGTAATGTAGCCTTGATTCAATAAAGAATATTATTCACCTTCTGCTGTTATTCTAAAGATTTTCCTGCTGCTATCTTTGCCGCTTAACAATTTTTTTGGAGCAATTTTTATATTCTGGCATACATTTGTTACTACAATTACAGTGAACACAAATACTCATAGCAATCATTTTGTTTTTCATGCACAACTTACTACAGGTGTTTACGCTGTAAGCTTCGACCTGTTTCGTTATTTATCAAGACGACGTGGATTCTGATAGGACGAGCAATTAACCAGCGCCCCTATCAGTGAAGTTCTCCCGGAAGCAACTATTGGATTGGTGATCCCCCCTTATAAATTTCATTACAAAAGTGGACAATCAAAATATAGTTATCAGAGAGGCAACGCCTGCAGATAAAATGTATGCTGAAACAATTACAGCAGAAATGGAGGCATCGGCTAATGCCCGCGGAACAGGTATTGCCAAGAGAACTTCGGGCTATCTTATTCAAAAAATAGAAGAAGGTAAAGCTGTTATAGCATTAACAGAAGATGGCACCTGGGTAGGCTTCTGCTATATCGAAACCTGGGAAGGAGAATACGTAGCTAATTCCGGGCTTATTGTATCTCCTGCATATAGAAAAACAGGTGTAGCCAAGGCTATAAAAGACAAAATATTTAAACTTAGCCGCCAGAAATATCCCGAAGCTAAAATCTTTGGGTTAACCACGGGATTAGCTGTAATGAAAATAAACAGTGACCTTGGTTATGAACCAGTAACTTATTCCGAACTTACGCAGGATGAAAAATTTTGGGCTGGTTGTAAAAGTTGTGTGAACTATGATATATTAATGGCTAAGGAAAGAAAAAATTGTCTATGTACTGCCATGCTTTACGATCCCAAAGATCATTACGAACCTGAAGAAACAAAAGAACATTTTGAGAAGAAAAGTAAGGTTTACGAGAGATTAATAAAACTCAAACGAAGTAAGTTTTTAAAAAGACTAAAATTCCCGGATCGTAATAGTAACAGAAAGCTGAAAGTTACCCTATTTAATCTTTTTAATTTTTAGAAGTTCAACATAAATGAGTCAAGCAAAAGATTTAAAAGAGCAAAGTACAGGAAAAGCACCTGGCAAGATCGTATTAGGTTTCAGCGGAGGGTTGGATACTTCTTTTTGTGTAAAATATCTTACAGAAAAAAAATATGAGGTACACAGTATTGTTGTAAATACAGGTGGATTTGATGAAAGTGAAATAAAAAAAATTGAAGATCATGCTTATAGTTTGGGTGTAAAATCCCATACTTCAATTAATGCTGTAGAAGGATATTATGATAGGATCGTTCGTTACCTTATTTATGGTAATGTATTAAAAAATAATACCTATCCCTTAAGTGTAAGCGCAGAAAGGCTTAGCCAGGCTTTGCATATAGCGGAACATGTAAAAAAATTAAATGCAGATGCAGTAGCGCATGGAAGTACAGGTGCAGGCAATGACCAGGTACGTTTTGATATGATATTTCAAATTCTTATACCGGATATAGAAATCATAACTCCCATTCGTGATCTTAAATTAAGCAGGGAAGAAGAAATTGCTTATCTAAAAGATATGCAGGTAAATATGAATTTTGAAAAGTCAGTATATTCTATTAATAAAGGGCTTTGGGGAACATCTGTTGGTGGCAGAGAAACTTTAGAATCAAAGGGAGTCATTCCCGAAGAAGCATGGCCAACCCAGCTTACCAGGTCCGAGCCTGAGGCGTTAAAAATAACATTTGATAAAGGTGAATTGACTTCTGTAAATGATAAAAAATTTTCTCACCCAGTTCAGGCTATCCAATATTTACATTCTATTGCTTCACCATTTGCTATAGGCCGCGATGTTCATGTAGGAGATACTATTATTGGAATAAAAGGTCGCGTTGGTTTTGAAGCTGCCGCACCAATTATCATTATTAAAGCACACCATGCATTGGAAAAACATGTGCTTACAAAATGGCAGTTATCATGGAAAGATCAACTTGCTCAATTTTATGGTAACTGGTTACACGAAGGGCAAATTTTGGATCCTGTAATGAGAGATATAGAAGCTTTTCTGGAATCGTCTCAGCAACAGGTCACTGGCGATGTATTTCTTCAATTAATGCCTTACCGTTTTCAAATAACTGGTATAGATTCTCCATATGATTTAATGAGTTCTAAATTTGGTAAATATGGAGAAATGAATACAGGATGGACCGCTGAAGATGTAAGAGGATTTACAAAAATTTTCGGAAATCAAACTGCTATTTTTCATCATATAAAAGAACAGGCCAATGGTAAACATTAAGGTTGGTATCATTGGCGGCGCCGGTTACACAGGTGGTGAGTTAATACGTCTGCTTTTAAATCATCCGCATGTAGAAGTATCTTTTATTCACAGCAGAAGTAACGCAAATAAAGCTGTTAGTACTGTTCATGCTGATCTGATTGGTGAAACAAAATTTGCATTCATTGATTCCATTCCAACTAATTGGAATGATATTGATGTGCTGTTTTTATGTGTTGGTCATGGAGAAGCCAAAAAGTTTTTAGAGGAAAACAAACCTTCAGAGAACATTAAAATTATTGACCTTTCGCAGGATTATAGATTGGCAGAAAATAATAAATTATTATCTGCTCATTCGAAAGAGCGTGAGTTCGTTTATGGTTTACCAGAAATAAATAAAGAAAATATCAGGAAGTCGCAAAATATAGCAAACCCCGGATGTTTTGCAACTGCTATTCAATTAGGTTTGCTACCCCTGGCAAAAGAAGAGTTACTGGAAGAAATTCAAACTACAGGTATAACCGGTTCTACAGGGGCGGGTCAAGGTTTAAATGCAACTTCGCATTTCAGTTGGCGTGCAAATAATATACAAGCTTATAAATCTTTAATGCACCAGCATGTAAAAGAAATTCATCAATCGCTACACCAACTGCAATCATCTTTTCCCCTTCAAACTGATGAGGAAGCCATTAAAGAAAAAGGATTGTATTTTATACCGTGGAGAGGAGATTTTACCAGAGGTATCTTTGTAAGTTCAATGATAACATGTCAGCTTTCTATAAAAGAATTAGAAATTTTGTTTAATACTTTTTATCAGGATGAACCTTTTGTTACTATAAGTGATCAACCCATATTTTTAAAACAGGTTGTGAATACCAATAGATGTGTTATACAACTGGAGAAGATTGGATCAAAACTGGTTATACATTCGGCTATAGATAATTTAATAAAAGGTGCTTCTGGTCAGGCTGTACAAAACATGAACCTGATGTTTAATGTTGATGAATGTGCCGGTTTAAAATTGAAGGCTTCAGCCTTTTGAAAAAGGAGTTATTTAAAAACTGCAGTACAATTAAATTTTAATTATGCCTCTATTTGATGTATATCCAATTAATGACATAGTTATTCAAAAAGCAAAAGGTTCTTTTGTTTGGGATGAAAATAATGTTCAATACCTGGATATGTATGGAGGACATGCGGTTATCAGCATCGGGCATAATCATCCACATTGGGTAGAAAGAATTGAAAAGCAATTACATGAAATTTCCTTTTACTCAAACTCTGTTAAAATACCCATACAAAATCAGCTTTCAGAAAAATTGAATCAAATAAGCAGTAAAGAAAATTACCAGCTTTTTCTTTGTAACAGTGGTGCAGAAGCAAATGAAAATGCTTTGAAGCTGGCTTCTTTTCATACTGGTAGAAAAAAAATTCTGGCATTTTCCAAATCTTTTCATGGAAGAACATCTCTTGCCGTAGCAGCTACAGATAATCCTTCAATTGTTGCCCCTGTTAATGAAACGGGAAATATTGATTTTATTCCTTTTAATGATACCGAAGTTTTACTTTCTTATTTTCAAAATAGTGGTAATGAACTTGCCGCTGTAATAATTGAACCAATACAGGGAGTAGGAGGCATACATGTAGCCACAAAGGATTTTTTACAAACAATAAGAACCTTATGTACAAAATATAATTCTCTTTTTATTGCAGATGAAGTGCAATGTGGGTATGGTCGTAGCGGCAAATTCTTTGCTTTAGACCATGCCGGAGTTCATGCTGATATTTATTCTGTGGCAAAGGGCATGGGAAATGGTTTTCCTGTAGGGGGAATATTAATAGCACCGCACATAAAACCCAAGTATGGTATGTTAGGAACTACTTTTGGTGGCAATCATTTAGCGTGTGCTGCTGCTTTGGCTGTATTGGAAGTTATTGAATCTGAAAAATTGATTGAACATGCACATTTGATCGGCGAAAAATTAAGTAAAAGCCTAATGGAGCTAAATGAATTTACGCAAGTAAGGGGGCAAGGATTAATGATTGGATTTGATGTTCCTGAAAAGTTAAAAGATCTAAAAAGGAACCTGCTCAACAGGCAATTTATTTTTACCGGGGAAGCTAAACCAAACATAATAAGATTGTTGCCTGCACTGAATATATCTGGCGATGAAATCACAAAATTCCTGAATGCAATTCATCTTGAGATAAAACTTGTACATAAAGAAAAGTCGCGGGAAACAGAAAATATAATAAGAAATTAATCAGGATAAAATTTAGCAAGTGAAAAATTTTCTCTCAGTTCATGATGTTATTGACCTTAAAAAATTGGTTGATCTTGCATTGAAGTATAAAGCTAATCCTTACACAGATCAAACACTGGGAAGAAACAAAAGAATTGGATGCTTGTTTCTAAATCCAAGTATGCGTACCAGATTAAGCACTCAAATTGCAGCTCAGAATCTGGGAATGGAAGCTATTGTATTTAATGTTGGATCAGAAGGTTGGTCATTAGAGTTTGAAGAAGGAGTTGTAATGAATGGTACTTCTGTTGAACATGTAAAAGATGCTGCACCGGTACTGGGAAAATATTTTGATATATTGGCTATAAGAACATTCCCGGGTTTAAAAAATAGAGAAGAAGATTATAGTGAGCAATACATAACAGAATTTGTAAAGTATGCAGCCATACCTGTTGTAAGTTTAGAAAGTGCAACTTTACATCCTTTGCAATCTTTAACGGATATTATTACTATTGAAGAACATCTTTCTATAGAACCGGTTGTAATTAGCCATCCTAAAATTGTATTAACATGGGCACCGCATATCAAGGCATTGCCTCAGTGTGTAGCAAACAGTTTTGCTCAATGGGTAACTGCCCTGGATAAAACCAATTTTGTCATTACCCATCCGCCGGGTTATGAACTAGATAAAAAATATACTACGGGTGCAACTATAGAATTGAATCAGCACCAGGCATTATGTGATGCTGATTTTGTGTATGTAAAAAACTGGAGCTCTTATACTAGCTATGGGAAAATATTATCCTCTGATGCGGATTGGATGCTGACAAATGAAAAGATGAATTCAACTAACAATGCAAAGGTTATGCATTGCCTGCCGGTGAGAAGAAATGTAGAATTGAGCGATGAAATTCTTGATTCACCAAATTCTATAGTAACGGAACAGGCAGCAAACAGGGTTTGGGCTGCACAGGCAGTTTTATCAACTATTTTAAATGGATAAACTTCTTATTATAAAAATTGGAGGTAATGTTATAGATGATGAAGAAGAACTTAAAAAGTTCATTGTAAAATTTTCATTACTACCACAAAAAAAAATATTAATTCACGGTGGAGGAAAAAGGGCAACAAAGCTGGCTGAAAAATTAAATATCCCCCAACAAATGGTTGAAGGTAGGAGAATAACAGATGCTGAGACTTTGAAGTTGGTAACAATGGTATATGCAGGTGAAATAAATAAAACCATAGTAGCACAATTGCAGGCTAATGATTGTAATGCAGTTGGCTTATCCGGTACAGATGGAAATATAATTGCAGCACATAAAAGAATTAACCCTGCCCTGGATTATGGTTTTGTCGGGGATGTAGATAGTGTACAAATTTTTTTATTACAAACATTATTGGTTGCAGGTTTTACAGTTGTTATTGCACCCATAACACACAATACAAAAGGGCAATTACTAAATACAAATGCAGATACTGTAGCGCAGGAGGTTGCCAAAGCTTTTTCTAAAGATTATGATGTGCATCTGATTTATTGTTTTGAAAAAGAAGGAGTTTTAATAGATGTTAATGATAACCAGTCTTCCATACAGCATCTTAATTTCTCAGAATATAAAAGACTTAAACAGGAAAAAATAATTTATGCAGGAATGATCCCAAAATTGGAAAATGCTTTTAAAGCTTTGACTGCCGGAGTTAATAAAATCAGTTTGGGAAAAGCATTACAATTAGAGGAATTGGTATTGGGTAATGCAGGGACAACAATAACGTATGAATGAGGAATTAGCAATATTAAAAAGAGAAGCAATAGATGTTTTGCGGGAGCTGATCTCATTGGATTCAATCAGTAAAGTAGAATGGAAGACTGCAAGTGCCATAAGTAAGTATATGGCTGAAAAAGGGCTAGAAACCACAAGAGTAAAAAATAATGTTTTTGCTGTCAATAAATTTTATGATCCTGCAAAATTTACTATCCTTTTAAATTCCCATCATGATACCATAAAACCGAATTCAGGATTTTCAAAAGATCCTTTTAACCCGCAAATTGAAAATGGAAAACTTTTTGGTTTGGGTAGTAATGATGCGGGAGGTGCTTTGGTTTCATTACTTTGTGTTTTTCTATTTTATTATAAGAAAGAAAATTTAAGATTTAATCTGGTTTTTGCAGCAACTGCTGAAGAAGAAATTTCAGGGAGAGATGGAATAGAAAGTATTTTTTCATTTTTACCGCCAATTGATTGCGCCATTGTAGGCGAACCTACACAAATGCAAATGGCAGTGGCTGAACGTGGACTAATGGTTATTGATTGTATTGCTTTAGGAAAAGCAGGCCATGCAGCACGTAATGAGGGCGAAAATGCTCTTTATAAAGCCATTAATGATATAGTATGGATCAAAAATTATTCTTTTGAAAAAGTTTCAGAACTGTTAGGTGAAGTTAAGATGTCAGTAACATCAATAGAAACAGAAAATAAAGCTCATAATGTGGTTCCTGCTTCTTGTAAATATATTGTTGATGTAAGGGTAAATGAACTTTATACTTTAGATAATGTTTTAGAGACTTTAAAAATCCATTTACAAAGTGAGGTTAAGCCAAGAAGTATGAGATTAAAATCTTCTTTTATTGATTTAGATCATCCACTGGTTAAAGCAGGTTTAGATTTAAATTTAAATGTTTATGGTTCACCTACAACCTCTGATAAATCCCTGATGCCTTTTCCTGCATTAAAAATAGGTCCGGGTGATTCAGCCAGGAGCCATATGGCAGATGAATTTATTTATGTTAGTGAAATAGAAGAGGCAGTAGATCTTTATATACAATTATTGGATAGGGTTCAGTTTGAACAAAAAAAATAAGACCATGAAGCTTTGGCAAAAACAAAATACATCTGTCTCAGAAATCATTGAAAAATTCACTGTTGGTAAGGATAAGGAATTTGACATGCTTTTAGCTAAATATGATGTGCAGGGCTCTATTGCTCATGTGACCATGTTAGGTGATGTTGGATTAATGACGAAGGAAGAATCGGGGGAGGCAGTAGAGGCTTTAAAACAAATTGCAGATGAAATAGAAAAAGGAATTTTTAAAATTGAGGAAGGGGTGGAAGATATACACTCACAGGTTGAGTTGCTTCTTACGAAACGTATTGGCGAAACCGGTAAAAAAATTCACAGTGGCAGAAGTAGGAATGACCAGGTTGCAGTTGATATAAAATTGTTTTTAAAAAATGAAATTACCATTATCAAAAATGGTGTTAAGGACTTATTTGAACTCTTACTACAGCAAAGCGTAAAATATAAAGAAGATCTATTACCCGGCTATACACATTTACAGCTTGCCATGCCTTCATCCTTTGGATTATGGTTTGGTGCTTATGCTGAAAGCTTAATTGATGATTTGGAAATGCTTGCAGCCGCATATGCGGTTACAAATAAAAATCCATTAGGCAGCGGTGCCGGTTATGGTTCTTCATTTCCTTTGGATAGAAAAAAAACCACTACACTTTTAGGCTTTGCTACTTTAAACTACAATTCTGTTTATGCTCAAATGGCCAGAGGGAAAACAGAAAAACTCGTAGCTATGGGTATCAGTAGCCTGGCAGCTACGTTAAGTAAATTATCTATGGACTGCTGTTTGTATCTGAATCAAAATTTTGATTTTATTTCTTTTCCTTCTCATCTTACCACCGGCAGTAGTATAATGCCGCATAAAAAAAACCCGGATGTATTTGAACTTATACGGGCAAAATCTAATCGCATACAAGCTATTCCCAATGAACTGACTTTGTTATTAAATAACCTGCCTTCCGGATATCATCGCGACCTGCAGTTGACAAAAGAAATTCTATTTCCTGCATTGTCAGAGCTAAAAATTTGTATGGAAATGATGATGTTGATGCTATCAAATATTGAAGTAAAAAAGGACCTGCTTTCGGATAAAAAATATAAATATTTATTTACAGTGGAAGCCATAAATGAAAAAGTAAATAAGGGTGTTTCATTTAGGGATGCCTACAGCAAGGTGGGAGACCAGGTTGAAAAAAACGAATTTACGTTTGACCAGAAAAAGCTCATACATACTCATATTGGAAGCATAAGCAATTTAGGAAATGATCATATTCAGGAGCAAATGAGACTGGTGCTAGAAAAATTTTAGGTTTCAACATTTTTTTTAAAATGTATTTTAAACTTTCTTAATCTTGCTTTTCAAACACCACCAACTATGGCACACCATTTTGAACCTTTCACGCCAGATGAATTTAAAAAAAGTACAGGTCGTGAAGCTTTTGAAAATGAAGGAATTTACCTGCGCTGGGTTAATAGCCAGGTAAATTATGCTAATTATAAAAACATACAGGAAATGACAGAATCCCTTAAACAAATCTGTAGTATCCTTAAAGAGCAGCCTTTTACTTTTGAAAAGGATAAATAATTATACTGCAGCTGTCTTAAAATTTATAATAAAGTAGGTATGGAAAAGACCTGCATAAGTCTGCGTTTAAAATCCTGGAAAGAATTTAAAAATTTTGTGGATGGACTTTGCGGAAATTGGGTTTTTCGGGGGCAATCAGACGCTCAATGGGGGTTGCAAAATGCAATTGAACGTAAGAGTTCATCAATTTTTATAAAGGCATAGAAAATATTCTTTATCAGAATTTCAGCGTGGAGCCCGCAATTATTTAAATAAAGATGAAACCCCTGAACATCTTATTGAATGGCTTGCTTTAATGCAACATCATTGAGCTTCTACAAGACTTCTTGATTTTTCTAAATCTCCTTATATAGGAACTTATTTTGCTTTTGAAGAGTGTGAATTTGTAATGGAGAAAATGTTTCAATATGAGCTATTAATGTACATTTTTAAAATTTAAAGAACATTGAAGTTTTAAAAAATACAATTGAAACGGACCTTTTGAAAAATCAAAATCTTATTAATAAAACATTTTTAAAAAGATTTTCTTTACCAACAATATTAAATTAGTGTTCCCTGTAGAACCATTTCGTATGAAAAGACGTTATTCCTTACAGCAATCAATTTTCAGTAGTACAGGAATTTCAGAGGAGCCTTTTATGCAACAATTAGATTTTCTGGAAGATGAAGTACAGAAAATGGTGGTTAAAATAGTACTTCCTGCAAAATTTTATAAAGAAGTTTTACGCGATTTACAATGTATGAATTTACACAGGGCAAGCTTATTTCCTGACCTTGATGGATAAGCAGCCTCTATGACGTAGCGATATAATAGCATACAGAGTCCTGAAGCAGTAAATTCTCCTCGTGTTATACAACAAAAATGCAAAAAGATGAATTTATGGCTTAATCTTCATTAACATCTTTTACACAGTTTCAATGCCCAGAATAAAAAAAATGTGAAATCGTTTGTAAAAGTTAGTCTTTCGAAATAACTTAATGCATTAATTGAAGTCCAATAAACCTAATAATCTTAACAATGAAAACAATTTTTGATAAAATACTCTTTCATTTTGAGTGCATTTCACATCCAGCTGGAGGATGGTTTTCAAAAAACAATCCTGCCCAAAGAAAAAGAAAAGCAAGCAGCCTGAACGGACAACCTGTTCAATCACCAGATTGTTTTAATATACGCGGAGTATCAGCTAAAAAAGGAAATTTCAGACGCACTCCGGCTCCATAAAAGAAGGGTGTTTTTAGAAGCTTATTTACAAACTGTATCTTTGGATACAGTTTTTTTATGGGCGTATTAAAGCAACTGGCAGAATATTTATATCTCAAAAAACCCGATCCTGATCGACCCAAATCGCAGTGGATAAAATATATGCATGGAATAAACAGAATCAGTTTACTATTATTTGTTATAGCAATTATAATACTGGTGATTAAACTTATTGTAAAGAAATAGAAGCCAGGTTAACAATAATTTCTGCTGCTTTAGACGAAGCATTTCCATCTTTTGCTAAAAGGTTTTTCAAATCAGCATAATTAGTTTTTATATCAGCAATCTTCTTTTCATCATGTAAAACATCATCCAGTTCTTTTACTACATTTTTAACATTAAAATCCTGTTGAATTAATTCTTTAACTACTTGTTTATCCATAATTAAATTTACCAGGGATATAAATTTAATTTTTACTAGCCTTTTTGCTATCTGGTATGAAATAAAAGATCCTTTATAACAAACAACCTGTGGTACATTAAACAAAGCAGTCTCTAAAGTAGCCGTACCTGATGTAACTAATGCAGCTACAGATTGTGACAAGAGATTATAAGTATCATTAGCAACAGTACCGGCAAATGGAAAATCTTTCAGAATTCCCTGATATACTTTTTCATCAAGCGAGGCAGCTTTGGCAACCAGAAACTGGTATTGTGGAAATGACTTAGCAGCTTCAAGCATTACAGGCAGCTTTACTGTTACTTCCTGTTTTCGGCTACCGGGTAATAAAGCTATAATTGGTTTGGTATAGATATAATCAGATTTTTCTTTACGGATAAAATCATCAACCACCTGTACCAGGGGATGTCCCACATAGTCTACTTTATATTGCCATTTATCTTCATAAAATCTCTTTTCGAAGGGTAAGATCACAATCATTTTATCCACTACTTTTTTAATCATCTTTACCCTGCTTTCTTTCCATGCCCATACCTGTGGGGAGATGTAGTAAACTACTTTATATTTATTTTTTTTTGCCCATTCTGCTATGCGTAAATTAAAACCCGGATAATCAATTAATATTAAAACATCAGGTTTAAAAGCTTCAATATCTTTTTTACAAAATGCAATGTTTTGAAGGATGGTAGGTAAATTCATTATTACTTCAGCAAAACCCATAAAAGCCAGTTCTTTATAATGCTTCACCACCTCTGATCCTGATTGTTGCATTAAATCTCCTCCCCAACTTCTTATTGAAGCTTCCGGATCAAATTGTTTTAATTGCTTAATTAAATTACTACCATGTAAATCTCCAGATGCCTCACCAGCTATTATATAATACTTCATAACAATACAATAAAGATAGGATGTGCTTTGATTAAGCAGGTAATATCAATGAGCAACAGCTTTGCCTGGGTCTGGTTTATCTAATGAGGTTAAAAAATCTTGTCTTTTTTCACCAAATTATTGCATCCTATATTTGCAACTGCTAAAAAATGCCATATGAATTTTGATTCGTCAGAAATTACCCTGCAAGTTGCACAAACAGCCCGTGATTTTGCACAACAACACATAAAACCTCATGTTATGGATTGGGATGAAACGCAGGAATTTCCGGTTCATATTTTTAAGCAATTAGGAGAACTGGGTATGATGGGCGTTTTAGTACCTGAAGAATATGGTGGTGCAGGTTTATCGTATTTTGAATATAAAGTTGTTATAGAAGAAATAGCAAAAGTATGCGGATCTATAGGGTTAAGTGTGGCAGCACATAATTCATTATGTACCGGACATATAATGACGTTTGGAAATGAAGAACAAAAGAAAATTTTTTTACCAAAACTAGCTACAGCAGAATGGATTGGAGCGTGGGGATTAACAGAGCCCAACACTGGAAGTGATGCTGGTAATATGAAAACGACTGCTGTAAAAGATGGAGATAACTGGATTATTAATGGAACAAAAAACTGGATCACTCATGGTATAACAGGCGATGTTGCAGTTGTTATGTGCAGAACAGGTGAACCGCGAACAAAGAATAATGCCACTGCCTTTATAGTGGAAAGAGGAACACCTGGGTTTAGCGGAGGAAAAAAAGAAAACAAACTTGGTATGCGGGCTTCCGAAACAGCAGAAATGATTTTTGATAATTGTGTCATTCCCAATGCCAATCGTTTAGGTGAAGTGGGTGAAGGATTTAGACAATCAATGAAAATTTTAGATGGAGGCCGAATCTCTATTGCTTCGCTGGCTTTAGGAATAGCAAAAGGTGCTTATGAAGCGTCATTACAGTACGCACAGGAGCGTCACCAGTTTGATAAACCTATTGCTTCTTTCCAGGGAATTTCTTTTAAACTTGCAGATATGGCAACAGAGATCCAGGCTTCTGAACTATTGATTTTGGAAGCATGTGATCTTAAAGAAAGAAACCAACCATTTACTAAAGTGGCTGCTATGGCTAAATATTATGCAAGCGAAGTATCTGTACGTGTTTCAAATGATGCAGTACAAATCTTTGGTGGTTATGGATATACTAAAGATTTTCCTGTTGAAAAATTTTATCGGGATTCAAAGCTCTGTACAATAGGTGAGGGCACAAGTGAAATTCAAAAACTTGTTATTTCCAGGGAAGTACTTAAATAATTATTAAATATTCAATCTGTTAGTGGGTAAAATAAGAAATTATTTTACCTCCTGCATTTGTACCAGTTTATAATAATATCCCTGCTTTTGCATGAGGTCATTATGATTACCTCTTTCAACTATTTCTCCTTTTTGTAAAACAATGATTTCATCTGCATGCCTTATTGTTGATAATCTATGTGCAATAACAATAGAAGTTCTGTTTTGCATCATATTGTTTATGGCATCCTGTACCAGTCTTTCACTTTCAGTATCCAAAGAAGATGTTGCTTCGTCTAAAATTAGTATTGGAGGATTTTTTACAATAGCACGTGCTATCGTTAATCGTTGACGTTCCCCACCACTTAATTTGGTTCCCCTGTCGCCAATGTGTGTATTATATCCTTTGTCTTTTTTAGAAATATAGTCATGAGCATTAGC
>JACDAZ010000205.1 GCA_013695175.1 Flavisolibacter sp.
CACTATTCCTCCTAATTGTTTACCAATATATGGGGTTATTTTGTGTTTATGAAGAATCATATCTTCTGTTACAACAAAGTTTTCTCCAGGTGCCCAAACTACAAAATCAGCATCATAACCCTTTTTAATAAAACCTTTTCTCTCATCTATTTTTAAAAACTTCGCTGGTTGTTCTGTAAGCAAAGGAATAAATTTTTCTAAGGAGATATGTTCTTGTAATGCAGTCCAGGAGGCAGGTAATGAAAATTGTAATCCTGCAATTCCACCCCAGGCTTTTTTAAAATTGCCGCTTTTAATTTCTTTAATGGATGGTGGTGCCGGTGAATGATCTGTTGCAATGAAATTTAATGTCTGATTTTTTAATGCTTGCTTAAGTTGTTCATTATTTTCTTTTTCCCGGATTGGCGGTGCACATTTATAAATAGTGTTACCATCCTTTATATCTTCAGCATTAAAAAATAAGTAGTGCGGACATGTTTCCGCAGTAAGAGGTATTCCTTCTTGTTTTGCTTTTTGTATAACATCTAATGTTTCTGCAGATGAAACATGAACAATATGTACCGGGCAATTATATTTCCGGCAGATATCAATCATTAATTGCACCGCCCTATTTTCCCATTCTTTTGGCCGGCTATTTAAATAGCTGGTGTAGTTTTTTGGATGTTCCTCAAGATCATTTATCCTGTCATCAGTTAATTCACAATGAACTAATAAAGGAAGTTTATATTTTGCCAGAACCGGTGCAATCTGGTGCAATTCTTTTTCACCCACATTTGGAAATTCATCAATACCGGAATGTGTAAGAAATGCTTTGATGCCTAAAACACCTTGTTGAATGAGTTCTTCTACATCATGTTCATTTCCCGGAACCAGACCTCCATAAAATCCAACATTTACATGAAGCTTACCTTCCGAAGCTGATAGTTTTTCATTAAATGCTTTTGCTGTTGTTGTTACAGGACTTGCATTTAAAGGCATATCAATAATAGTAGTAATACCCCCTGCAGCAGCAGCCTGTGTTGCTGTATCAAATCCTTCCCAGTCAGTTCGTCCAGGCTCATTAATATGTACATGTGCATCAATAACCCCAGGCATTAAAATATGTTGACCCGTATTTTGAATATCATCAAAATTTTCAGGTGCACCTTTTTTAATTTTTTTAATTAACCCATTTTCAAACAAAACAGTTGCTTCCTGAAATGAACCTTCTATCCAACATCTTTTGCTGTAAATACCTTTCGCACTCATTTTGTATTACTATATAAACCCATTAAAACTTTTTCCGGTGTCATAGGTGCTGTGTAAGGAATAATGGCATTGGAATTAAATGCAAGCATTGCATTTCTGATAGCAAAAAAGGCTCCGATGCCATACATCAACGGTGGTTCGCCAACAGCTTTTGATTTCTCTATAGCCATTTCAGAACCTTCAGTATCCAGAAAATGAAAATTTATTTCTTTTGGAACAGAATAAATGTCTGGAATTTTATAAGTAGAAAGTGCATTGGATAAAAGTTTACCCTCCTGGTTATACACTACATCCTCCATTGTCATCCACCCCATTCCCTGTACCAAACCTCCTTCACATTGTCCCAAATCAATTGCAGTATTTATAGAAGTACCGCAATCATGAACTACATGCACAGCATCAAATTCATAGGTTCCTCTTACACAATCAACAGTAACTACAGTGATAGCAGTTCCATATACATGATAAGCAAAAGGATGTCCTTTTTCAATTGATTTATCAAAATTGATAACTGGAGTGGCATAATGACCTTTTGAACTTAAGTTGATTCGTGCTGCAAAAGCCTTCTGTACCAACTCTTCCCAATGCATGCCTGTTTCTATACCATTAATAAATATTTTATCATACACAAAGGAAACAGCATCATTTTCACCTGCTTTAAATAAATTTCTTACCAACAAGGTTAACCTTTCTAAAATTTCATCGCATGCAATTTGCAATGCCTTACCATTTAAATCTGCAGTGGCACTTGCCGCCGAAGGAGATGTGTTAGCTACTCTTGTAGTATTGGTTGTTTCAATTTTAATTTTTGATGGATTGATCCCAAAAGCTTTTGCAGCAACCTGTAACATTTTAGTATTTACCCCCTGTCCCATTTCAACCGCTCCTGTACTTACACTCACTGTTCCATCCCAGTACACATGCACTAAGGCTCTCGCCTGGTTCATCATGGTATTGGTAAAAGATATACCAAAGCAAACAGGCATGAGAGATATACCTTTTTTATCAAAAACATTTTTATTATTAAATGTATCTACATCGGCTTTTATTTTATCCAGGTCATATTGCACTACTGCATCATCCCAGCAAGCTTCAGCCTTTGAATCCGCCACTACCTGCCCATAAGAAAATTCATATCCATCACTCATGATGTTTTTACGTTGAAGCATAGCCGCATCCACAAGTAAAGCTTTGGCTGCATGATCAATTGCTGATTCCACCATAAACATTCCCTGTGGCCCGCCAAAACCCCGGAAAGCGGTGTTAGGTGGTAAATTGGTTTTACAGGAATGAGCAGTAAGTTTTACATGCGGAATAGCATAGGAATTTGTACCATGAAAAAGAGTTCTTTCTAAAATAGCGGGAGAAAGATCTGCCGCAGCCCCTCCATTTTGGTAATAAGTAGCTTCATAAGCTATGATATTATATTCATCATCTACACCAATTTTATAATCTGCTTTATACGGATTTCTTTTGCCTGTCATACGCATATCTTCCATACGATGAGGAACACATTTCACCGGTTTTTTAAGTATCCAGGCAGCTAATCCTGCAGCAGATGCCCACATAGCAGCCTGGTCTTCTTTACCACCAAAACCACCGCCAAGACGGGTGGTATCAACTTCTATTTTATGCATGCCTACTCCTAAAACAGCCGCAACAGTTTCCTGAACGTGTCTTAAACCTTGTGTAGAAGAATATATTTTTAAAAAATCCTGCTCTAACGGATAAGCATAAGCGCCTTGAGTTTCCAAATATAAATGCTCCTGCCCGCCTGTCTCTGCTTCCCCTTCAAATATATATTTGCATTGAGCAAAAGCAGATGTTGTATCTCCTTTTTGAAATGTTCTGGATTTTGATAATAACAGGTTTTGGTGAAAAGCTTCTTTCGGGTCTGTTACAACCGGAAGAGGATCAATTTCAATTGTAATTCCTTTTAAAGCTTCTTCCGCTGCATCTTCAGTTTCAGCAACTATAATTAATATGGGTTGTCCCTGGAAATAAACTTCATTTTCTGCAAGCAGTGGTTCATCATGTACAATACCCCCAATCTCATTTTCACCAGGTATGTCATGAGCAGAAAATATTTTTACAACACCTTCCATTTTTTCTGCACCGGAATAATCAATGTTTTTTATAACACCATGTGCAACGGGTGAATCAAAGATCTTTGCATAAAGTGTTCCTTCCATTAAGGGTACATCATCAACATAAATGGACTTACCGGTAACATGTCCGGCAGCGTCTATATTTACAAAATTTACAGAAGTGGTGGTTGTAGTAACAGCTGTGTCGGTTGATTTTTGCTTCATGGAACTAAAATTTTTTGAACCGGTTCAGGACCATAAGCCTTTAAAAAATGAGCAAGAAATAATTGGCGTAAAAGCAGACGTTTATAACCTGCTGAACCTCTTGCATCTGATATAGGGGATATCTCAGAGTTTAATATTTCCATTGCTTCTCTGAGAGTAGAATCGTTTATTGTTTTTCCCTTCAAAAAATTACAAGTAGCATTTAAATATTTTGGGAAAGGTGCAACACCCCCTGCTGATAAATGTATATCTGATATAACATTTCTATTTAAAGTTATTGAAGCAGCAGAATTAACTGAAGCAATATCTAAATATTTCCTTTTTGATACTTTTTCAAAGTTGAAATGAGTGTTTTTTGCCTGTGCAGAAAATAAAATGGTTTCAATAATTTCTTCTTTTTCTTTATCTATTGTCTTATACCCTCTGTAAAAATCTTTTAGTTTAATAGTTCTTTGTTTTCCATTATTATTTAAAACAATTGAAGCATCCAGAGCCAGGAAATAGACAGTCATATCACCAATGGGTGAAGCATTGACAAAATTTCCCGCTATAGTTGCCATGTTTCTTATAGCTGTAGAAGAAATGTATTTTATTTGTTGCTTCAATTCAGAAAAAGATTGTTGTATAACTGGAGATTCTGCAAAATCAGTTACAGTTACAGATGCACCTAAATAAATAACACCTTCCTTTTCAAAAACTCCTTTTAAATCCTTTCTGTTAAATACAAGCTCGTTTGCAGATTTTTTAATAGCTAGTGGTTTTTGAACTATCAAATCTGTTCCTCCACCTAATACTCCCTCTACTGAGGTTTCGTGTAATACACTAATTGGCTCAGCTATTTTACTTTTCAAATCTTTTAACCGCTGCTCAATATTTTTAAAATAAGAAGGTAAAAAACCATTATCAGTGAGCCATGCTATAATATCCTTTGCTGGTTTATCTTTTATTTTTTCAATAATAAGTTTTGCAGCTCTTTCAATAGATTTATACCCGGTACACCTGCAA
Organism: Flavisolibacter sp.; assembly: GCA_013695175.1. Classification (GTDB taxonomy): domain Bacteria; phylum Bacteroidota; class Bacteroidia; order Chitinophagales; family Chitinophagaceae; genus Flavisolibacter. The sequence continues at coordinate 4,566 of JACDAZ010000205.1, forward strand.
ATATTTCCATCAATGGCTGCTATGGCATCTTCATATTTTTTTGTTTGTTGAAATGTAAATCCAGTGAACGACATAATAAAACCAATAGTGCAAAATCCGCATTGAGTACCATTCGTATCTACCATTGCTTTTTGTACCGGCGAAAGTTGGGGCAATGAAGTTTTTGTGGGAGAAAGATTAATACCTTCTACTGTAACAATATGTTTTACATGCGCATTACCCAATGGCATCAGGCAAGATGTCATAGATCTATACACTAATTTATCATTCTCAAAACCACCAACTAAGATGTTACATGCACCACAGTCACCTTCCCTGCACCCTATTTTCGTACCTTTTAAATTTTTATGATAACGTACAAAATCCAACACGGTGCTACCGGGTGGAAGTGCAGTTTCAACTGACTGATTATTGAGTATGAATGAGATCATTAATATTCAGTTTTCATGGGACTTTCATTCCATTTATGAAATGCTTCTATAGCTTCATCATGAAGCATTCTTTGCGTAAATAAACCCCGCTTTTCAATGGGTTTGGCAAGTTCTTCATAAATGAATTTGTCATCAAAATCCACAGCCGATGCATCTTCTTTTGAGTTTGCATAAAATAATTTATCAGGACGTGCCCAATAAATGGCACCTAAACACATAGGACAAGGTTCGCAGCTGGTATAAATTTCGCAGCCTTCTAATTGAAAACTATTTAAAACCTTACATGCTTCGCGTATAGCCACCACTTCGGCATGTGCAGTTGGATCATTAGTAGCTGTTACACTGTTTGCTCCCCTGGCTATTATTTTTCCATCTTTTACAACCACGGCACCAAAAGGACCACCTCTTGCTTTTTCAACATTATCAATTGAAAGCCTGATTGCTTCACGCATAAAATCTTCTCTGTCCATTATTCTTCTTATCCAGTTTAATTAAAAGTATAAAAAAGGAACAATAATAGTATGATATGAATAATTGAAAAATGAAAAAAAACAAAATGAAAAAGTGAATGATCAAATTAATAATTTTACATTTTTACATTTTTACATTTTGCCTTGATCTAAAGCATTAATTAAGGAATATTTGAGTGGGATCTGAGAGATTCGAACTCTCGACCTCTTGCCTGTCAAGCAAGCGCTCTAAACCAACTGAGCTAAGACCCCTGTTGAAATGAAATATTCAAAATGTAAAATGAAGAAAGGTTGCAATATTTTACATTTTACATTTTATTCTCCTCTTCTTCTAATTTCCTTTTTTATTAAACCTAATTCCCTGCTGGTTTGTCCGCCTACAGAAGTATTTTCCTGCGCACGACGCATTAAATAAGGAATAACCTCTTTTATAGGACCAAAAGGTAAATATTTACTTACCGAACAACCTGCTTTTGCAAGGTTAAAAGTAATATTATCACTCATTCCATAAAGCTGGCTAAAATGCACATTAGGATGATCTAATGGTAGACCTTTTTGAGTTAATAATTCCGTAGCAAGTAAATTACTTTTTTCATTGTGAGATGCAACAATTAACCCTATACGGTCAATGTGATCTATACAAAATTGAACAGCTGCATTATAATCTTTGTCACAACTTTCTTTATCAGGTTGTATGGGTGAGGGATATCCTTTTTCTACGGCGCGGTTTCTTTCTTTTTCCATGTAAGCACCACGAACCAATTTTGCTCCTAATAAAAAATTATGCTCTGTAGCAGCTTCATATGACTGAACTAAAAACTCAAGCCTGTCGTGCCTGTATAATTGAAGGGTGTTATATATAACCAGCTTCTCCTTATTGTAATGATCCATCATCAACATAGTCAACGCATCAACAGGGTCCTGAATCCATGTTTCTTCAGCATCTATTAAAAAACCAACATTCGAGTGAGCTGCAGTTTCACTTATTTTTTGAATGCGATTATGCACACGCTGCCATTCATTTTTTTCATCAGTCGAAAGTTGTTCCAATGCAGCATAATATCTTTTGATTAGCGTTGGTTCACCTGAAGCATGCATTAACTCATCCAACTTTTCAAGTAAAGCAAATCTGGCAATACCAGTAACCTTCACACTCATAAAAGGAATATTCGGCTGAGTTGATGCAAAATTTATAACCCTTATAAATTCATCAGATGCATGATCATAATTATGCTCACCTTCTTTTCCTTCAACACCATAATCTAATATTACCTGTACATGGTATTTTGCCAATTTATCTGCAACAGGAATGGTTTCCTCTAGTGTTTCACCACCAACAAAATGACCGAAGATGGTGCTCCTGATCAAACCTTTAACAGGCAGCTTTTTATTTATTGCCCACGGTGTTAATGTTATTGCCATTTTCACCAGCCATGGTTTTGACATTATAGCAAATAGCCAATTAGCCTGCTTTAAATTTTTATTGGTACGATGAGCAAAAGCAACGTCAGTATTATCGAATGAAATCCTGTTATTCATGCGGGGGCAAAGCTAAGAGAATATGGATTTAAAAAAGTAGAGTAAAGTTGTACCTGTCAAAAATCATAAAACCTATTTTCTAAGGTGGGTTAGTGTTAGTTTTGCCGAAATTGAAAATATGAAGTCGAGAAAACCATCTGAAAGTTTTACTTCCATGACAGAAATAGTTTTACCAAATGATACAAATGTTTTTGGTAACCTTATGGGTGGAAGATTAATGTATTGGATGGATATAGCTGCCGCTATTGCAGCACAAAGACATTGTAATGCACCTGTTGTAACTGCATCAGTGGATAATATATCTTTTGAGAATCCTATTAAACTTGGCAACACTGTACATATTGAAGCTAAAGTGAGCCGGGCTTTTAATACATCAATGGAAATTCATTTAAAGGTTTGGGGCGAAGATTTCCAGGAGCAATATAAATACAAAAGCAATGAAGCCTATTACACTTTTGTTGCACTTGATCCAAACCGCAGACCCAGGGTTGTTCCGCAAATAATTCCTGAAACTGAAGAAGATCACAAACTTTTTGAAGGTGCTTTAAGACGCAGGCAGGTTAGACTTATTTTAGGTGGAAAAATGAAGCCTGATGATGCTATTGAACTGAAAGCGCTGTTTATGCAAAAGTAGTATCAGCATAATCACTTTTCCATTAAACATGCAAGAAAAGGTTTTTAAAACTTTTTGAAACTGGCTATTGTACTACTATTTTACACCTGTTGCGTCGCACATTTCGGCGTTCGCATCGCTATTAAAAAAAATTTCAAACCCTTTTAATAAAAAACAGCAGGACCCATTCTTGATCCTGCTGTTTTTTATTGCAACGGTGCATGGATGGTTTTATTGGGGAACAAAACGAATGGCCTTCAATAAAGGTTTGCCCAATTGCTGCTCTTTACCTTTCAGGGTGTAGATAATTACAATATCCTGTATTTTATTGCTACCCTTTTGTACAGGCACCATAATTGACTGGCTGTTGCGCTTCCAGCTTACATCGGCATTTGCTGCCATAGCACCTTCCGCCGTGCCTAACCTTATTTGCACTGTTCCGGCAAAATCAGCACTGCTGCAGCAGGTAAGCAGTTCTATGGCCATGATGCCGGTAAGGTCAACCTTCGGTACAGTAATGGAACCGTTAATTTGCGGGAACTGCAGGTAACGGGTGGCAGCAGAATCTTTACCGGTAAAACCCGAAAATTGTTTCAGGTCCCTCGCATCTATTAAAGCAGGCCGCAAAACCACTGCAGCAGAATGGGACAGCGGACGTACACCACCACCACCATTATCGGTATAGGTGGCTTGCAGCGTCATTACCTCCTGCCCTTTTTTAGGTGTTGGTGTGATGATACCGGACTGGGGCAATGTTTTTTGCACTCGCTTATTGTCTGCCAATGAAAGAATCCAACTGACGATTTGTTCGGCATCTTCCTTCTTTAAATCCGGGTGAGCCGGCATGGCTACTTCCCCCCAAACGCCGGCACTGCCCTTGAGAATTTTTTCAATGAGGAAAGGCATAGCATCTTTTTGCGCAGCATATTTTTGGGCCACCTGTATATATGCCGGCCCTATTGACTTTTCGTCTGTTTTATGGCAGGCTTTACAATCCAACGTCTGTACCAAAGTTTTACCTACAATGGCACCCGACACCTGTTGATGCCCCATGTTCTGTGCGGCCTTGTCATAACCCTGCAGGTAATCTACCGATACAAATAAATTGCTCCTGTTTACACTGTCCCCTTCATCGTTTACAGCCACTTCGTACGCAACGGGCCGCCCAATAAAGTAAAAGCTTTGATTACCTTTTACACGCACCTGCAACTGCGGCTGCACATTACCTGCATAAACCGTTGTTGCCATGCTTTTGGATGATGCTTTGGCCTTATCCGACACTTCTACACTTACTTCGTACTCGCCCGGCTGGCTGATGGTGTGGCGTAATTGCGGCACTTTTGTTTCAATGGTTTCTTTACCAATGGTCCATTTGTAAGTAAGTACATCGCCTTCAGGATCTTTGGCTTCTACCAATGCAGTAAAAGTATATGGCAGCTTACCACTGCTTTGTGCAATCTTCAGTTCACCCACTTTGGGTGGGCGGTTACCGCTGATGTAATCAATACGTACCAATCCGGCATCTTCGTTTTTGCTGAACCATCCCGACCCGTACTCCAGCACATACAACCTGCCATCGGGACCTACTTCCATATCAATTGGTGCAGCAAACCTGGTGCCTTCCATAAAAGGTTCCATTTTATCGAAATCGCCATTTGGCTGCATGGTAACTGCACGGATCCATCCACGGATCCAATCGTATATAAACAGCTTATTGTTATAATAATCCGGCAATCTTGTTGCTTTTGGAAAATCGTCGGTGTAATACACGGGACCAGCCATGGCATTGCGGCCGCCCTGCCCTACCTGCGGAAACTGCGGTGATGCAGCGTAGGGATACCAGATAAAGGCCGGCTGCGCCGGTGGCAATTGCTGCAGCCCGGTATTGTTAGGTGAATGATTGACAGGCTTTGCAGGATCGTAAAAAGCACCACTGGTTCCGGTGGCATAATCAAATTGATTATAGGCATAATTGGCACCCACAAAAAGCGGCCATCCGTAATAGCCGGCCTTACGTGCCTGGTTCACCTCGTCGTAGCCACGCGGGCCACGGGTTTGCATGCTGTCACTGGCGGCATCGGGTCCTACTTCGCCCCAGTATAAAAAGCCTGTTTTTTTATCAACTGATATTCGGTACGGGTTGCGGTTACCCATTACATAAATTTCTGGTTTGCCTTTAGGCTTGTTCACAAACAAATTACCATCCGGAATAGCATAACTGCCATCTTCT
>JACDAZ010000209.1 GCA_013695175.1 Flavisolibacter sp.
GAACAAGTCCAAGCCTGAATATAAAATAGATAAAGAACTCCTAAAAAAGCTTTATGTGCAGCTTATACAAACGGAGGAATTTAAAAAATATATAGCCACACCTTCCCGTGATAAAAAAGCAGAAAAAGAAATTATTGATTTTATTTTTGAACAGTTCCTCCTTCCCAACGAACTTTTTGTAAACCACCTGGAAGAGAATTTCAGCAACTGGGACGATGATAGTGAAATGGTGGTTCAGTTGATAAAAAATTATCTGCAAAAACCGGCGCAATCAGATCTTCAGCATTTTATAAGCCAGGATAAATTATTGTTTGCCAGGAATCTTTTAAAAACTGCTACTGAAAAAAATGAGCATTTGGAAAGTTTTATTCTTCCAAAATTAAAAAATTGGGATGCAGAAAGATTGGCAGCTTTAGACATGATATTGATGAAGATGGGAATTGCTGAATTTTTATTTTTTGATACTATTCCTCCTAAAGTCACAATTAATGAATACATAGAACTGGCAAAGGATTACAGTACCGCACAAAGTGGTCAATTTGTTAATGGAATTTTAGATAATATACATAAGGAGTTGGTTCAGCAAAATAAGCTGCATAAAGTAGCTTTTAAAAAGGCATAACAACTGTTTATATACATTTGCAACGTAAACCCTGAAAAATGAAATTTTTTTTAATATTAATAGCTGCCGCAACCACCATAATATCATGTGGTTCAAATGAAGTTAATTCTGCAGAAAATTCTGTTTCTGCAATTAAAACTGTGACAGACGAAGAAAAATCAGCTTCTTTGGAAGATGAAGCCAACCTTACAGAAATTGAATGGAAGGATTCAACTTTTCAAAATCTTGGTAAAATAAAAGAAGGACAGATAGTGGAAATTGCCTGGAACTTCAAAAATGTTGGTACGAAGCCACTTATTATAGCCAACACATCTGCAAGTTGCGGATGTACGGTGGCTGAAAAACCTGAAGCTCCTATTGCAGTTGGTAAAGACGGTGTGATCAAAGCAAAGTTTGACAGCAACGGCCGGCAGGGATCACAACGTAAAGATGTTTATGTGGTAGCTAATACAAGCGGTGGAAAAGAACACCACCTATCATTTATGCTGGAAGTAGAAAAAAAATAAATTTTTAATTAAACTATGGATATGTACATACTACAAGCGGCACCTGGTGGTGGCGGTTTTCAGTTCATTTTTTTAGGTCTGATGATCGTTGTTTTTTGGTTATTTTTCATTCGCCCTCAGGCAAAAAAAGCAAAACAGCAAAAAAGTTTTATTGACAATTTAAACAGAGGAGATAAAGTAGTTACTATTGCGGGTATACATGGATCTATCAATAAAATAAATGAAGATGGCACTATTAGCCTGGAAATAAACCCTGGTAGCTATATAAAAATTGAAAAAAGTGCTATTTCAATGGAGTGGACTACGCAACTAAATAAAGCATCCACTACCGGTACAGTTATTAAATAATTTTCTACATAAGATCAGGAGCTGTTTAAAAAGACAGCTTTTCTTTTTTCCATAACTCTGCAGAACTTCATTTACTTTATTTTTTTCTGCTACATTTAATGATGCCTTTAAAAATTGGACTTACGGGAGGTATCGGTTCCGGCAAAACAACAGTTGCAAAAATTTTCGAAATTCTTGGAGTACCGGTTTATGATGCCGATGCATCTACAAAAAATTTATATGAAACAAATTTTGAATTGAGGCAGGCGTTAATGCATCATTTTGGTGCAGACATTTATACAGATACCGGTTTGAACAGGCAAATGCTTTCCCGCATTGTATTTTCAGATCCATTAAAACTTCAATTATTAAATAACCTTGTTCATCCTCTCACTATAAAAGATGCTGAAAAATGGATGAATAAACAAGAAACAGCATATGTAATAAAAGAAGCAGCTTTACTTTATGAATCTGGTTCCGTAAGGGAGCTTGACTTTGTTATAGGCGTAAGGGCTCCAAAACATTTGCGGATACAACGTGCATTGGAAAGAGATAAAGTAACAAGAGAAGAAGTAATAAACAGAATGCGAAGCCAGATTGATGAAGATATTAAAATGAGGCTTTGTGATTTCATCATTACTAATGATGAACAACAATTGGTAATTCCACAGGTACTGGAGCTGCATATTAAATTATCAGAACTAGCTGCAAAACCCATTCATTTAAAATAGCGTAGTGGTTTAAAGATGCAAAGCAGTAAAAAGTTCAATTAAAAATATTTTGAAAAACTTCCTCTTGGTTTTTTAGTGCTGTTAGCACTTTTTGCGGGTGCTTATTTTTATTTACCTATATCGCTCATGAAGTACTTTGGGAATTGGAAAACCAAATGGATTAAAGGGTATAAATATGTAGCAGGTATTATTTTGATTTTATTTTCAATGTTGATTGGATTTAGCCGGATTTACCTGAGAGTAAATTATGCAAGTGATGTAGTGGCTGGTTTTTGTATTGGCTTTGCCTGGTTGTCCATGACTATATGGTTGTTTGAATGTTTCAAGAAAAAATCTGATAATGAAGTGAAGTTTGAGAACAATTAAACTTTCTTGAAGTGAATCTTTTTCTCTTTAATTTTTATTTATCTTAAAGTCAACAAAGAATAAGAATGGGTTTACTATCGCAATTAAAAGAAAAAGCCAGGCATTTAAAATCGGAAATGCAGGTTTTAATGATAGCCTATAAGGATAAAAGGACACCTGCAACGTCAAAAATTTTAATAGCAATTACTGTTGGTTACCTGTTAAGCCCTATAGACCTGATACCTGATTTTATTCCTGTTCTTGGTTTATTGGATGATCTGATTATAGTGCCGGTTCTTATCTCTGTATCACTTAAACATATACCACCAGTAGTATTGTCTGATGCCAGGGATAGCGTAAAAAATAATTATGAGTTTAAAAAAAAGAACAACTGGTTTATTGCCCTGCTGATCATTTTGATCTGGATATTACTGATATATTTTCTTTACCAGAAACTTAAATACATCTGGATGTAGTTCAGATGTTATATAACAATACTTAAATTCAGAATAGCATTTTTAAAACATTTCACCTTACTCAATAACAATAAGTCAATTATTAATCTCTTTCTGCAAATACAAATTATTTTCCTTCAATAAAAGATTCGAGATCTGTAGGGGTACCAAACAGTAATAAAATATCTTTGTGTTTTAGTATAGTTTCAGGCGGCACAATGCCAACAACTTTTAATTCATTCTTGTCGCCCCCAAATACATTTTTTTGAACAATAGGTTTTATAATAGATACCAACACAAGATTGTAACGTGCAGCTAATTTCAAATCTTCAATAGAACGCCCTACATATCTTTCGGGAACCGCCACTTCAAGTATCCGGTAATCAGGATGAATCCGAAATGAATCGATGACACCCGGCAGATCAAGTTTTAGTGCCAGCCTTTCAGCAGAGGATGATTCGGGATAGACATATTCTGTTACATTCATTGCTTCCAATACAATCTTTTGTACTGGAGAAGTAACCCGGCAAATAATTCTTTTTACTTCCAATTGCTTTAATAAAGCAGTAGTAAGAATTGTGGCACCTTCATCC
>JACDAZ010000219.1 GCA_013695175.1 Flavisolibacter sp.
GTGCGGACCAATAGGCATTGTATTAGTAGCACCATCAGATAACCAGATGCCGGTATGTGCCAGGGCAACTTTGGTCATGTGATGTGCAAAGTCGCAAACCGGGTGATCCATTTCCTGGTATTTTGCAGTGATACCTGCCGATGCCGTATAATCATAAGTTCCAAAATGCATGGCAATGCACCTGTTGTTACTTGCTTTGATAAAACGGAATAAGGGATTGGTGCCATCAACATCCATAATAGACTGCGTTGTCTCTACCATCATCTCCATTTTCAAAACTCCTTTTTCCAATTCTAACTCACTCTCCAGAACATCAAAAAAATTAGCTAGTGTTGTTGGTTGTTCTGGAATAGTTACTTTAGGCAACATCACCACAAAATTTTGCGGCAATTTACCACCGGTTTCTTTCACCAAAGTGGTAATGAAAATATCAAGAGTTCGCAATCCTCTTTCCTTCATATCTTCTGTAAATGGCTTTATGCGAATACCAATAAAAGGTGGAAGAGAATTATTTTTCATCCCTTTTGCCACTTCAATGGCTGCATCCATTGCAGTTTGATCTTCTTCTTCATTGGAGCGGTTACCATATCCATCTTCAAAATCTATCCGAAAGTCTTCTATGGCTTCGCGTTCCAGTTTTTTTCTTACTTTATTATACACTTCATACGATAATCGTGCAGGATGTTTTTTCTTTTCATCTGGTGATAAAACTTCATATTCTCTTTTTACGTTTTCATGATCATCATTTACTTCATCATATCCATTCAACTTAAAGATCTTTCCAAACGTTACGAAATCAGGTGCATAGATTTTAAAACTTTCCAAAGCCCTTTTTCCTAATACTTCTGCAGAATTGTATTTAAACAGATTAGCACCACCATAAACGGTATGCACAGGTTGTCTTTCAGACCTGTCGCCAGGATATATTTTATTAAAAGCAAGATTAGCCTCTCTTAATAATGTAAATAAATTTTCTTTTTTATTATCAGGTATTGTTGTGTTCATATTATTAATTATATAACCAGCTTAATTACTACTATGATGCTTTTGTTGTGTCACTCACTTGTACTTCAGTAATTCTTTTCAACTTTTTTTAACCACAGAGAACACAAAGTTTTTACACGGAGAACACAAAAGTTAAGCAGTATGTGTCACTTTGTTTGTATTGGTAAAAAACCGATATGCTCATACTAATTTTGTTTTTTTCATTTTTCATTTTTCATTTTTCATTTTATCAGCTTCCTCTATACGTGCTATATCCAAATGGATTAATCAGTAACGGTACATGGTAATGTTCTGAGGCTGAAACTTCAAAAACTATTTCAACATAGGGATAAAAAGTTGCAATTTGGTTTTTATCAAAATAGTCTTTTGTTTCAAACCGCAATTTGTAAATGTTAGGTTGCAGTTCCTGCAGGTTTTCAGTTAAAGCAGGTGCTCTTCCATCGGCGTTAGTGGATGTTCTTGTTATTTCCTTCCATTGATCGTTACCACCTTCATACAAAACAAGGGTAACATCATCAGCAGGTTTTCCCTTTGATGTATCTAAAATATGCGATGTAATTTTAATCATGAATTAATTTTTTTAACCTGATCTCTGTTATTTTATGTTGCTCTTTCATTGCTACTTTAAGCTCACTTTCATAAGAATTATTCGTCCTGTTATTGAGTATTTCTAACATTTCTTCTGCCGATTTTCCGGTGGCACAAACAATAAATATAAAACCAAATTTATCTTCATACTCCTTGTTACCTTTTGCCAATGCCTGAATAACTTCTTCATTGGCTTTTTGAACACCTGCTTGTTCTGCACCGGCCCATTCTTTTGTAGAAGCAAATTTTTCCGAGCCCACCCCTAAATCCCCTCCCGAAGGAACTGGACTTAAATCTCCTATTTTTGGATGATGTTGAAAAGCTTCCAACCAATCTTCTTCTTTACATTCTTCAAACCAGATTACTGAAGCCTTACTTTGTAATTCTTCTTCCGAATTGAATGGGAAATACTCCATCATCAAAGACGCCCATTTTTGCGAACCGCAGCATTTTAATATTTCTGCTTTTGCTGCTTCATTGTTTAAAATATTAAATTCCTTCAACGTCATTTTTTGTTTTTTTTCTTAGTGTTCTCTGTGGTTACTTCCCTGTGTTCTCCGTGGTAAATATTTACCACGGAGAACACAAAGTATTTCACAAAGAGCACAGGGTATTTAAATTTCAAGGTGTCGATGTATTTGCTGCAGCACAAGTGTGCGACGCAACTGGTGTTTAATAGAATTATTACAGTTTAGTTCAAAAATTAATTACTAATCACCGCTTCGCTCCCTGTTCAATCCAGCACCTGATAATATTTCTTTCTTCTTCTGTCATGGCTGTTTTATTATTCTGCGGCATCGTCTTTGTCACAACAACACGTTGCATGATTTTATCTGTCATATTAATAATATCCTGCGGTGTATCATATACAACACCATTTGGCGGTGTGGTAAATACATCATCAGTTGGTCGAGATGAATGACAGGTATTGCAACGGGCTTGAAAAATAGGATACACTTCATTCATAGTAATTTCTGTATTGCACTCTGTACTAGCTACACGCGGTGCCGACATAAAAGCTGCTGCCAGTAAAATAACCACCGACACAGGCAAAACCCAAACATTTAGCTGACCCTTTTCTTTTAAATTAAGATAATGTTTAACACCGGCCGTGCCCAGGCTTATTATAGCTAAAACCAGCCATGAAGATGAATGTCCAAATGTTGTTGGAAAATGATTGCTGATCATGACAAACAACACTGGCAATGTTAAATAATTATTGTGCAATGAACGTAACCCTGCATGTTTACCTAATTCCGGATCAAGAGGTTTACCCTCTTTAGCGGCTTTAACCATTGCTTTTTGTGAAGGAATAATAACAAAGAAAACATTAGCAGCCATAATAGTTCCAAGCATGGCTCCAAAATGAATATAAGCTGCACGACCACTAAAAACCTGTGCATAAAAAAATGCAAATGCAGTTGCAATAACAAACCCAATTATAGCAAATAGATGCTGTCTTTTTACAAGTGGCGATTTACAAAGCAGGTCATAAATTATCCACCCGATGATTAAAGAACCTATACCAATGCTAACTGCTGCAAAGGTGGTCATATCCATTACCTGCGAATCTATAAGAAACCCCTTTGCATTAAAATAATAAACAATGAATAATAGAGCAAAGCCTGACAGCCAGGTAAAATAGGCTTCATATTTAAACCAGTGCAATTCTTTAGGAATTTTTTGTGGTGCTACTTTATATTTCTCTAAATAATAAAAACCTCCTCCATGAATGGCCCAAAGATTACCAGCCAAATCATCGCGAACATCTTTTGTTCTGTTCAGCGCATTTTCTAAAAAAACAAAATAAAAGGATGCGCCGATCCACGCAATACCAAAAGTGATATGCATTAATCTTACAACAATATTCAGCCATTCCATCAGGTGACCTTGCCATGGTGTACCACTGATAATAAAATAGGTGTGTACCAGTATACCTATAATGACTAAAACAATAGTAGTATAAATAAGTCCCTGGAAAAATGAAATACCTTCTTTTTTTGCATCCCCTTCATCTAAACTTTCATCGCTTTTATTCAGAGCAGGAAAATTATAAGTGAGGTTAATAAGCAACAGTAAAATAAAAACCAGGATAATATAAATGGCAATGTTCAGCATCAAGATTCATTTGAAATTTTGCCAAACAACCTAAGCCTGCTTATACCTCCATCTGGAAAAATATTTAATCTTATATGAGTAATCGTTTCATGCCTGAGAATTTCAAGTATATATTCATGTTCGAGATCGGCATTTAATTTTTGCTCAGGTAATATGGTTATCCAACTAACATTGTTTTCAATGACATCATCATCCATGGTACAGCTGCAAGCTTCAATGGAACACCTGTCAGGATAGTTGCCTTTAAAGTGGCAGGTATCAACAATTATTTTTTCAATCACACCCTGAGCAGCTAATTTCAAAACCACCCAATAACGATTATTAGGAGTTCGGTTTCGTTTTGTTTCCCACCCGTCACCCATATTCACACCTCTGTCGGGCATGCATAAATTATTCATGGAACTAAAAAACATATCATTACAGCAAAGGGATTTCCCACCATTGATTGCTGCTGCTAAATCAATAATTTCCTCAAGTGAAACTTTAGTCCAGTCTTTAAAAACTTCTCCATATACTTTCAATCGTGCCACGCCACCATCAGGATATATATGCAATCTAATATGACTGTACAACTTATCACTTTTACATTCATAAAAATTTTGCGAACCGGGATCAAGTGGTGAATTAGGAAGGATCTCTTCCCAATGAATTGTAGTTTCATTCCAATCCGTTATGGTAGGAGCATCTTCAATTAAAGTCCCTTCAATAGAGGCATGTGGTGGATGATTTCCAAGAAAAAAATTAGTGTCAATATCAAATCCTTTTATTCTTCCTGTTGTTGCCAGCTGCACCACGCACGAATCA
>JACDAZ010000221.1 GCA_013695175.1 Flavisolibacter sp.
GCTCTTTTACTTTGAATAGGAGCACCTGAATAGCGCCCGCTTGTATAAGTTGGAGCTAAATGATCTGGTACCGGTTCCACAGAATAGGGTTGGCGTGGAAGTTTTCCAAAAAGGGCTGGTAATTTACCATCTGCTTTCTTTGATATAAAAGCTGCTTCTTTTAATAATTGTTCAGGAGTGGTAGCATAAAATTGTTTATCTGTTCGCAGGAAGTGAATAAACTCTTTGAGATCTCCTTTAAAATTCACCTGTTGCATTACCTTATTCATTTCCTCCCTTATTCTTGCTACTTCCCTTAATCCTATCTGATAAACTTCTTCAGAACTTAAATTAGTTGATGTAAAATGCTTAACTCTTTCTTCATAAAAAGCTTTACCCTTTGGATAATGCGAAGCACCCAGTGTTTCTCTTGTTTTAGGTATATAAGTAGAAGAGAAAAAATTATCGATCGATCTAAAAGCAGGTATAACATTTTTTACAATAGCTTCTTTTGCTTTTACAACTAAGTTATTCCAGTCGTTTTCATCTATACTATTTGGCTTTGCTGAAAAAGGTTTATAAAAAGTTGAATGTTCAATAGTATCAACAATATGACGTTTATAAGTGTTTTCGTAACCCGATAAAATTATTTTAGGTTGACTGATGCCTAATGCAAGACCATGTTCCATCAATTTCAAGTTTTCATCTACATACCTTGGTATATCATTAAGAAGATTGAGATACTGTTCTGCATCTTTTTTTGAATTAAAAATGGTGTTACTTCTTCTTACCAAAGCCGTATGAAACCCTTCATCTGATAATATAGGATTCAGGTATGATTTGTATTGGTAAGATGATAATTCATCATTTAAATTATGCTGTATCAGCTCCAGATTTATTTGGTCCTGGAAAGAAAGTCCTTTTCTATTAATCGCTTTCAGCTTTTTATCAATTGCTGTATAAAATTGATATTGCTGATAAAAATATTTTTCTACACGGGAACCTAAAGGTTTGTTTGCAGCACTATCTCTTTGCCATACCTGCGTATTAAAATCTTTAATTTCTTTCAGAACTGCAATTATTTCCTTATTTGAACTATCCTGTTTTTGTTGTGCATGAATTATTGAAAAAGAAAACAAAAAAAGAAGTGTAAAAAAATAGTATTTCATTCAATAATTTTTTTTGTAAGATGATCATTAACTGTTCTGTAAATATTCAAGGTATTTTCGTTTTTCAATTCATCAGGCAGCACTTCATTTGGCCAATTTTGAAAAGAAAGAGGTCTGGCAAAACGTTTTATGCCATCTGCACCAACACTTGTAAAACGACTGTCAGTAGTTGCAGGAAAAGGTCCCCCATGATGCATACTCAAACAAACTTCTACACCGGTAGGCACTCCATTTAAAATAAAACGACCGCAAATGTTTTTTACCTGCTCAACTACATCTTCATAATGCTGCAGGTCTTCAGCTGTTGCCATAACAGAAGCAGTTAACTGTCCTTCCATATGCTGAACTACCTGTAACATTTCCTCTTTGGATTTACATTTTATAAGTAATGAATAAGGACCAAATACTTCCTGGTGTAAAACAGGATTATTTAAAAATGCGTGTGCCGATGCTGAAGCTATTGTAGGAATTCCTTCTGCATTTTCTTCCACTTCTAAATCGGAGATCAGTTCAATATTATCCTGTGCTAATGCAAGTTTCCTTTTTTCTTTATAGGCAGTAGCAATACCGGAATGTAACATTTTAGCAGGTACTGAATTTTTTATTTCTTTACCCAGCGCTAAAATAAATTCTTTCAAACCATTTCCTTCCATACCAATTAATAAGCCCGGGTTGGTACAAAATTGCCCAACACCCAATGTTATTGATGCAGCAATTGTTTTTGCCAATTCAGGTGCTGATTCAGTTAATTTACCGGGTAAAAGAAAAACTGGATTGATACTTCCCATTTCAGCAAAAACAGGTATGGGCTCTTTACGCTGGTTTGCCCAGTCATACAGCGCTTTACCTCCGGTGAAAGAACCGGTAAAACCAACAGCTTTTGTAAAAGGATGCATAACCAGGGATTTTCCAACTTCAAATGATTTTCCATATACATGTGCAAAAACTCCTGCTGGTAAATTATTTTTTTCAACTGCTTTCATAATTGCATTTGCAATCATTTCAGAAGTTTTTGAATGAGCAGGATGTGCTTTAATGATAACAGGGCATCCTGCAGCAAATGCGCAAGCAGTATCGCCACCTGCTGTTGAATAAGCATATGGAAAATTTGAGGCACCAAAAACAACTACTGGTCCCAGCGGTACCATCATCTTCCTGATATCAGGCTTGGGTGGATTACGATCATCATTTGCAGTATCAATACGTGCTTCTAACCAATCTCCTCTTTCACATGCATCTGCATAACTGTTTAGTTGAAAAATAGTTCTCGTTCTTTCATTACGTAGACGTGCCTCCGGTAAATTGGTTTCTTCACCGGTTATTTGTAATAATTCATCACCCAATGCTTCTACTTCCTCAGCAATGGTGCGCATAAAAGTGGCTCTTTTGCTTAAAGGAAATTTCCTATATTGATGGAAAGCCATCCAGCTTTCCTGCATCTTTAATTCTATTTCTTCTGTTGTTGCATCTTTAAATAACATGATAAAAATTTAATCTGTTTCAATAGATAAATAATCTGGAAGTGTTGGACGCTCTGCCACTGCTTTAGAAATAATACCTGATATTCTTTCTCTTTCTTCTCCCTCAAGTAGCAGCCTTGGAGCTCTTACATGTTCAGAACCTATTCCCACTTCAGCTTCGGCAAGTTTTATATATTGAACCAATTTAGGATGAATATCTAATTCCAGAAGCGGCATATACCACCTGTATATAGTTAGTGCCTCACTGATTCTACCAGCTTTCACTAATTTATAAATAGCTACTGTTTCTTTTGGAAAAGCATCAACCAAACCTGCTACCCAGCCATCTGCTCCCAGGCAAAGTTCCTCCATAGCTAAAGTATCTATACCACATAATATTTTAAATCTGGTACCAAACCGGTTAATCATCCTGGTTACATTAGTTACATCCCTGGTTGATTCTTTTACTGATTGAATATTTTGTTCTTCAGCCAATTCTTCAAACATATCCAAAGTCACTTCTATTTTATAATCAACAGGATTGTTATAAATCATAATTGGAAGTTCTGTAGAACTTGCGATGGTTTTAAAATAAGTTACTGTTTCTGTATGATCAGATTTATACCGCATAGGAGGTAATAACATTAAGCCCTGAACTCCCCAATCTTTAGCTAACTGAGCTTGCCTTAATGCTTCTCTTGTGGCGCCTTCTGCAATATTCAAAACTACCGGTACTTTGCCTTCTACTTTTTGTAAAGCATTTTTTACCAATTTTTCTTTTTCTTCTATTGATAAAACACTTGCTTCTCCTAATGTTCCACCAAGGATGATTCCGTTTACTCCTGCTTCTAATTGGGCTTCAAGATTTTTATTAAATAAAATAAGATCTAATTCATCATCAGCCGTAAACTTTGTAGTAAGAGCCGGGAAAACTCCATTCCAGTTAATTGACATAAAATAGTTTCAGGTGGAAATTTACCGATTCTAATTATAAATAGATTTCCTTACCTAAGAAATTTAGTTACAAGTATAGAGAGATGATGTTGTTTTAAAATTTTTAATAAAAAGGATGGCTTTTACCCATTAAATAATTTACTGCAATACGACTTTAATTTCAATAAATAATTTTTAATTTTTTCTGCGCCAGCTATTGCATATTCTAAAATTATGGTTTATTTTTCGCCACGTTAAGTAAAACCATCCAACATCCAACAAATGAAAAATCTATTTCGCCTTACCCGAAAAGAAGGTAAAATGCCTTCGCAATCTGCTGATGCAATTAAAAGCATACAAGCTTTAGTTTCTAAAAATTTTCCATTTCTTTCTGAGCATGAACAAAAAATACTAATTGTTGAGTGCCTTTTAGAGCTGGGTTTTGAAAAGCAATATCTGCGTAAGCAAATATTGGAAAGCGCATAATCATCAATAAAATAAGTTTTTTATACACCTGAATACGTTCAGGTTTACCTGCTATTGCGCAGCTATTAAGGCATGCGAATTGTATAACTATTGCTATTATCAACTTAAAAATTTTTGATATGAGCAATAGAGAAAAAGGAAGTCCTGCAGGCGCAAATAAAAGTGAAGGAACAGGTACACCTGCTGAAAAGTATAGTGATAACCTGGATAGAGACCAGGAACTTACTGAAAAATTTACTGATGGCAAAGATGGTTTAGCTGAGCACGTAAGAGAAATTAATCCTAACAGAAATGTAGATAAAGAAGATGCTACTAATGCAGGTGGTTACAAAAACTAATCTGCACCATTTTCTCCGGTTAAATCATTGATTATGGCATTGGAATTAGCCAAGTCATACAAGGAATTACTTGATCAGGCTAAAGAAGCTGAACTAGCTTCAGATATAGAAAAAGCAATACGATATTATGAAAAGGCTACCAGGTTAAAACCGCTGGAGCTTTTTGCATATAACAGGCTTATGATCATCTATCGCAAAGGGAAAAATTATACTGCCGAATTAAACACTATCAAAAGGGGCATAGAGAAGATTTTGCAGGAAAAGCAAAAACGGGAAAAAAATTTCAATACAAAACATAAGAAAGCTGCCAGGCTAAGTAAAACTTTATTAAAAGCATTAGGATCACCCGGATCAAAAGAAATAGAAAAAGCTTATCCTGAACCAGTTAATACCTGGCAAAAACGAAAGTTGCTTGTAGAGCAAAAACTTACCAAAAAACCTACTGCAGGAAAAAAAAGTAAGAAATAGGGTTTCTTTTTTTGTCTGTTTGATATGTAAGAAAGATTTACATTTGTTTTCTCTTTTGATAAAACAGAAAAAAGTAATATATTTTCTTATTGCTGCATAATCTTTGTGACAACCTATTAAAGGAGGATGAATAAAATGAAGATGTTGAACTTCCAGGTTATGGATGAAAATAAAAAGATTAATATATTATATCGGCAAGGTATTTATATTGGTAAAAGAAAATTTTTAAATTTTTGTACTGTTTTATACCAATTAGATAGTTTTTATGTGGAACTATATTATAAGAAATATCGAACCTATATAGATAAGATCAGAGTTTTTGAGAGTACAGAATTATTAGAACCGTATTTAGATCAGATAGATGTAGAACACCTTGTTACTTAAAATAAAAACCGCCACCAAAATGACTATGCCCCCGACACAAAAAAACATCATATTATACGCAGATGATGATCCTGATGATTTAGAGTTAGTACAGGAAGCATTTAGGAAATATGCTGCCAATGTTGATGTTTTGACTGCAACTGATGGCAGCCAGGCACTCTCCTATCTTTTAAGTATCAATGAAGGAGAACCAACTCCATGCCTGATCATACTGGACATTAATATGCCAATGCTTTCAGGTAAAGATGTTTTAGTAAGATTAAGACAAGAGGAGCGCTTTGAGGCTACTCCTGTAGTTTTATTTACTACTTCATCAATGTCCCTTGATGCGCAGTTTGCAAAACACTATAATGCAGGTTTTATAACCAAACCATTAGATTCCAGTCAAATGAGAAAAATTACCGAGCAGTTTATAAGACATTGTACAGAAGATATTCAAAAGCTGATAAAACGAACATTATAAAATATCAGTGACTTCACCTTCAAGGTCATAATCAAAAGCTTTAATGATTTTGACATTATAAAATGATCCTGTTTGTAGTTTACCGGATGATGAAATGATTACTTCATTATCAACTTCTACACTGTCAAATTCGGTTCTGCCAAGATATTTGCCAGCTTCTTTTTTATCTATTAATACTTTAAACTCCTGCCCTATTTTTTGTTGGTTTTTTTCAAAACTTATTTCTTGCTGAACAGCCATAATTTCTTCTGCTCGTTGCTGTTTTTCTTCAACTGGTACATCATCTTGCAATCCATAAGCAGGAGTATCTTCTTCATGTGAATAAGTAAATATACCAACCCGGTCAAATCTTTGCTTTACCAAAAAAGCTTTTAATTCTTCTACATCGTCAAGGGTTTCTCCCGGAAACCCAGTGATTAATGTTGTACGTATACAAATACCGGGAACAGTTTCTCTTACCTGAACAATTAATTCTTCCATTTCTGCCCTTGTAATTTGCCGGCGCATTGCTGACAGCATATTATCTGCTGCATGTTGCAGGGGCATATCAAGATAATTACAAATGTTATCACGCTCCCGCATTACATCTAATATCTCAAAAGGAAATTTATGAGGATAGGCATAATGTAACCGGATCCATTCAATGCCTTTTACATCACTTAATCTTTTCAACAGGTCAGCCAACATTCTTTTTTTATAGATATCCAATCCATAATAAGTAAGTTCCTGTGCAATCAGCATTATTTCTTTCACCCCACGACTGGCCAGTAATTCTGCTTCTTTTACCAGATCATCTATAGTACGGCTTATATGTTTACCACGCATTAGTGGAATGGCACAAAAGGCACAGGTACGGTTACAGCCTTCAGAAATTTTTAAATATGCATAATGCTGAGGTGTTGCTAATAGCCGCTCTCCTATCAATTCAGATTTATAATCTGCATTTAACTTTTTTAGCATCAGGGGCAATTCCATAGTACCAAACCAGGCATCCACTTCAGGTATAGATTGCTCTAGATCCTCCCGATATCTCTGGCTTAAACAACCGGTAACATATACTTTTTCAAGCCTGCCCTTCTGCTTTAAATTCACCTGCTCCAGGATGGTATTAACACTCTCTTCTTTTGCTTTATCAATAAAACCACAGGTATTTACAATAACAATGTTATGATCCTTTGCAAGGCTTTCGTGTACAGTTTCGATAGCATTTGCTTTTAACTGTCCGCTGATTACCTCACTATCCACCAGGTTTTTGCTACAACCTAATGTAATGATGTTTACTTTGTTTTGTCTTAATGTTTTTGATCTCATTTAGTTCCATCCTGCACAAGCAGCTTTTGACCTGCAAAGCTACTTAAATAAAAAGCCATTGATGTTTAGGAATGCATAAAGGTGCCCGCTGAGCAGAAAAAGAAATTAAATACTTCTATTTTAAAAAATTTGATGCGCTCTTTAATTTATAATTCACATTTTTGCCATCGGCAATGATAATTAGTTGAATAAACCAAACCTCTTTAAATGATTGTTGCAGTTTTATCTGGTTTTATAGTGGCAATTCTGCTTATATTTTTTGGTAAATACTTTAGAGGTAAAGCTTCTGTCGCTTTTTCAGCCTTACCACTTGCTTTATTTGTTTACTTTCTTTCCATGGTTCCTGTTGTATCATCAGGCAACACTTTAAGCTCCGGTTTAAGGTGGATACCATCATTAAATGTTCATCTTAATTTTTTTGCAGACGGACTTTCTCTACTTTTTGCCTTACTTATTACAGGTATTGGTTTTTTGGTTTTTTTATACGCATCAAATTATTTGAAAGGACATATTTATATAGACCGTTTTTTTGGCTACCTGTCTATGTTTATGGGATCGATGCTGGGACTGGTACTTTCTGATAATGTCCTTACGCTTTTTATTTTTTGGGAATTAACCAGCATCAGTTCATTCTTTTTAATTGGTTTTGATAATGATAATGAAGAATCGAGAAAAAATTCATTATTGGCTTTAGCAATAACAGGTGGGGGTGGCTTTTTTTTATTGGCAGGATTTATTTTACTTGGGTATGTAGGGGGCACTTTATCTATTCAGGAAATGCTTCAGTTAAGTGAAGTAATTAAAGGGCATCAACTTTATCCATGGATCCTTGCATTTGTTGTGGCAGGCGCTTTTACTAAATCAGCTCAATTTCCTTTTCATTTTTGGTTGCCCGGTGCTATGAAGGCTCCAACTCCTGTTTCTGCTTACCTGCATTCAGCAACCATGGTTAAAGCAGGTATCTACCTTCTTGCCCGATTTACACCTGTATTGGGTAGCCACTATTATTGGAACACCACATTGCTGATCATTGGCGCTATTACCATGTTATATGCCGCCTTTCATGCTATCATAAGAACAGATTTAAAAAGTATTCTTGCGTATTCCACTGTTTCTGCATTAGGAATGTTGACATTTTTAATTGGACTTGGAACAAAGGAAGCACTGATAGCAGCATCAGTTTTTATTCTGGTTCATGCGCTTTATAAAGCTGCATTGTTTTTGACTGCCGGTGTTATTGATCATGAAACCGGAATAAGAGATGTGACAAAACTGGCAGGTTTACGTAAAGTACTTTTACCTGTAGCTATAGGCGGAACACTGGCAGCTTTATCTAATGCAGGTATACCTTTTACTTTTGGTTTTTTAGGTAAGGACCTTATTTATGAAGCTACATTGGCCTTTGAAGATTTTGGAATATGGTTTACAGCAGCTGCTGTAATTACAAACATATTTTTATTATATGCAGGTTTTATAGCGGGAATAAAACCTTTTACAGGAAAATTACCTGTTGCCTACAAAGATGTGCATTTACCTTCTGCTGCTTTATGGCTACCAGCACTTTTATTGGGAGTGGCCGGTTTGTTTTTTGGTGTATTTCCAGCAGTTATTGATAAATCAATTATACAACCTGTTGTTTTAGCCATTCATGGTTCTGCGGTAGACATACCTTTAAAAATATGGCATGGCTTTAATAAGGTTTTACTATTAAGCATAATTACAATTACTGCCGGGTTTTTTCTGTTTTATTTCATTAACCCTTCTAACCGTTATGTAAAGTTTATCGGGAAAATAGATTTTCTTTCACCTCAGCAAATTTTAAGTAACGGTGCGTATAAAATACAACACTTTTCTACCTGGTATACAAAAACCTTACAAAATGGTTATTTACGTTTATATGTGATGGTTATAGTTTTCTTTTTAATGGCTCTGTTAGCATATAAGCTGTTTACAGGTGTTTATATCTATATTGACAGCTCACAGTTTCATGAACTTACTTTATATGAGGTAATGGTAACAGGAATAATGTTTATTGCTATATTGATAACAGTTCTTACTTCTTCAAGATTAACAGCTGTGGCTTCCATGGGTGTAGTTGGTTATTGTCTTTGTCTTCTTTTTGTTTTTTATAGTGCGCCTGATCTTGCTATGACCCAATTTACCATTGACACCTTAACCGTTGTTTTATTTGTATTGGTTCTTTTTAAGTTACCTCCTTTTATAAGTTTTGCTAATACAGCCGTTAAAATACGCGACGCAGTTATTGCTTTATCATTTGGTTCTCTCATATCTATTATTGCCCTTGAAGTATTAAATGAAACTGTAGAAAAGGAAACAAGTATATTTTATGGAGAAAATTCTTATGCTCTTGCTAAAGGAAAAAATATTGTAAATGTAATTCTGGTGGATTTTAGAGGAATGGATACACTGGTAGAAATTATTGTTTTAACTATTGCAGCTATTGGTGTGTTTAGTTTGCTTAAGTTTAAAATATCAGCTAACGAAAATGATCATGTATGAGAACAATTATTTTAAAAACAGCTTCTAATTATTTGCTTCCACTGCTTTTGCTTTTTTCTGTTTTTATACTTTTACGTGGTCACTATCAACCAGGTGGTGGTTTTGTGGGAGGTTTAGTTGCTTCTATTGCTTTTGTATTACACGCTTTTGCCAATGGATTGAAAAGTACGCAGGAATTTTTGCGTTATCATCCGGGTATAGCTATTCCTATTGGATTGACAATTTCATTATTAAGTGGCGTGTTGCCGCTACTGTCAGGATTACCTTTTATGAAAGGAAGCTGGTTTAAAGATCCTGTACCTGTAATTGGTATGGTTGGATCTCCTTTATTTTTTGATATAGGTGTTTTCTTTGTTGTAATAGGAGTAACGTTAACAATATTGTTTACCATTTCAGAAACTGCACAGGAGTAATGGAGCTGATACTTGCAATATTAATTGGTCTGTTATATTCAGCAGGCATCTATATGATGCTGAGGCGTAGTATGGTAAAATTGCTCATAGGCCTTATTTTGTTAGGCAATGGTGCAAATATGCTTATTTTTTTATTGGGAAGAATTACAAAAGGGAAGCCTCCTGTTATTCCTGAAGACTCTGCTTTTTTTACTGAAATATATGCTGATCCTATACCCCAGGCACTAATATTAACTGCTATAGTTATCAGCTTTGGCTTACAGGCTTTTGCCATTACATTATTAAAACAGGTTTATAAGGTAATTGATTCAGACGACTTAGATGATCTTAATACAACTGATGATGATATATGACAGATAATACTATTATACTTCCTGTAATCATGCATATGCTAATTGCAGTTGTATTGATTTTTTTATGGAACCTGCCCCGTGTACAAAAATTTGTAAGTGTGGCCGGAAGTATTTTGGTGCTTTTGGTTAGCATTTTAATGTTTTATAGAACATGGACCACAGGCATATTAACTACACAAGCTGGAAACTGGCAGGCACCTTTTGGAATTACATTTGTATCAGATGTTTTCAGCAGTATGCTGGTTTTACTGGCAAGTATTGCAGGTGTAGCAGTTTCTATTTTTTCTATTGTCGGAATCAGAAAAGAAAGATTGCGATACGGTTATTTTCCTATCCTGCATTTTCTTTTAATGGGATTGAATGGTGCATTTTTAACAGGTGATATATTTAACCTGTATGTATGGTTTGAGATCATCATTATTGCATCTTTTGTATTAATGACACTTGGTGGAAGAAAACCACAAATAGGTGGAGGAATAAAGTATGTAACTATAAACTTATTTGCATCAATTATTTTTCTTACTGCTATTGGAATTTTGTACGGACTTACCGGAAGTTTAAATATTGCTGATCTTTCTTTAAAAATAGCAGATGTAGAAAACCGTGGTTTGGTTAATGTAACAGCAATGTTGTTTTTTGCAAGTTTTGGAATAAAATCAGCCATATTCCCATTATATTTTTGGTTACCTGCTTCTTACCATACTCCACCATCTGCCATAGCAGCTATTTTTGCAGGTCTGCTTACAAAGGTTGGTATTTATGCGATGCTCCGTGTTTTTACTTTAATTTTTGTACCTGATGATTTCACCCGAAATATTATTATTATTATTGCTACAGCTACTCTTTTAACAGGAGCATTTGGGGCTCTTATAAAAAAAGATTTGCGTCAGATTTTTTCTTATCTCATCATCAGCCATATTGGTTATTTGATAGCAGGTATAGGTATGTTTACCGAAGTTGCCTTAACCGGATTGATGTTTTACCTGTTTCATGACATCATGGTGAAAACCAATTTATTTTTAATTAGTGGTGTAATAGTTAAAATACGTGGAACTGTAAAGTTGAGAGAACTGGGAGGCTTATATGACGAATATCCAAAGCTATCGTTATTGATTGCCATTGTATTTTTTTCGCTGGTGGGTGTACCGCCGTTATCTGGTTTTTGGCCCAAAATATCTTTGTTATATGCTGCTTTTGAAACCGGTTCCTGGATATTAATTTTTGCCATTATCATATCTTCTTTTTTTACTTTGTATATTATTGCAAGAATATGGGCAGAGGTATTTTGGAAACCTGCCCCTGCATTAGACCATTTACCAGAAGATAGATTCAGTAGAATGAGATTTTTTGATAAAACAACAATGATCTTACCACTGATAATTTTAGCTTTAGTATCTGTATATATGGGTATTGCTGCAGAAAACATTATGCTTATCTCCAAACATATTGCTGTTGAAATGATAGATACATCACCTTATATACAAGCGGTGTTAGGAACAAATTAAAATAAAAAAATGACCAAGCGACTTTTAATGAACCTGCTTTTAACGGTGATCTGGATGGCCTTAACCGGTAGGTTTGAATTACTTAATTTTTTATTTGGTTTCGTTTTGAGTTTTTTTATATTATGGCTGATGTCGAGAAGTTCGGAGGACACAAAATACTTTGAACGTCTGCCCAAAATAATCAGCTTTATATTTTACTTTTTCAAAGAATTAATAAAAGCCAACATGCAGGTTGCGCATGATGTAATTACTCCTAAATTTTTTATGAAACCAGGTATTATAAAATATCCTTTAGATGCTAAAACAGACATGGAAATAACTTTACTGGCTAATTTAATTTCATTAACACCAGGTACATTAAGTCTTGACGTTTCTGATGATAAAAAAGTTCTTTATTTACATGCCATGTATATATATGACAAAGAAGAATTTATTGAAAGTATAAAAGATGGTCTTGAGAAAAAATTATTATCGCTGTTAAGATGAACCTGTATAATTTTCTATATTTTTTTGTATTACCGATTCTAAGCTTATCGGTAATGTTGGTATTTGTAAGATTTATAAAAGGACCAAGCATTGTAGACAGGGTTATAGCACTTGATCTTTTAATTACTATTGGTATAGCTATTATTGCTGTTTATAGTATCATAACCAATCAGTCAACATTTTTAGATATTGCAATGATATTGGCACTGATAGCATTTTTAGGTACAGTTGCTTTTTCATATTACCTTGAAAAAAGAGAGAAAAATGGCTGAATGGAGTATTATAATATTAAGTGCTTTTGGTGCCGTATTTATTTTACTGGCTGCTATTGGTATTGTAAGGATGCCTGATTTTTATTTGAGGCTTTCGGCTACCACTAAAGCAGCGACATTAGGAATAGGATTGATTTTAGTTAGTTCAGCCGTTTATTTCCAGGAATTATCAGTAACCTCGCGGGTATTTGCCATTATATGTTTCTTAATACTTACTGCACCAGTAGCTGCTCATATGATAGGCAGGGCATCTTATTTTATAGGTACAGAATTATGGAAAAAATCAGTGATAGATGAACTGGAAGGTAAATATGAAAAAGACACTCATATATTAAGAAGCAAAGATCATAAAGATCCTTCTAAAGTAATTGCAGATGATAAAATTCCGGATGAGGAATAATTATCTTTCCAGATTAAATAAACTATCAACAAATTCATGTTTGTCAAATATTAAAAGATCTTCCATTTTTTCACCTACACCAATAAACTTTACCGGTATTTTAAATTGATTGGCTATGGCTAGCACCACACCACCTTTAGCAGTACCATCTAATTTAGTGATGGCTAAAGCTGTTACATCTGTTGTTGCTGTAAAATGTTTTGCCTGCTCCAGTGCATTTTGTCCTGTAGAACCATCCAATACCAACAACACTTCATGAGGCGCCTGAGGAATAAATTTTTGAACACTTCTTTTTATTTTACTCAACTCCTCCATTAAATGGGCTTTATTATGAAGCCTTCCGGCAGTATCTATAAGCACAACATCGGTACCGCGTGATACTGCACTTTGTACAGTGTCAAAAGCAACAGCTGCGGGATCGGAGCCCATAGCCTGTTTTACAATAGGCACTCCTGTTCTATCGGACCAAATTGTTAATTGATCAACAGCAGCAGCACGAAAAGTATCGGCAGCACCCAGCAAAACCGATTTTCCTGCTTTTTTAAAATTATAAGCCAGCTTACCAATTGTTGTTGTTTTTCCTACTCCGTTTACACCAACTACCAATATTACATAGGGTTTGGTAGGCAGGTCGGTGTGGAAATCATAAGAATTAGCCGAAGGTGCATCTACTAATATGGCTTCAATTTCTTGTTGAAGAATAGAATTTAGCTCTTTTGTATCGAGATATTTATCCCTCGCAACCCGATCTTCAATTCTTTTTATAATAGCTACTGTGGTTTCTATACCTACATCAGCTGTTACAAGAGCTTCTTCCAGTTCGTCAAGCACTTCTTCGTCTACAGTACTTTTGCCGGCAATGGCTTTTGATACTTTTGAAAAGAAGTTTTCTTTGGTTTTCTGAAGTCCTTCGTCCAGGCTTTCCTTTTCTTTTTTACCGAACATTTTATCAAAAAATCCCATATTTAAATCCTTTTAACGCACCCGGTTTTAAGATGCACTTTTCTATTTGTTGATTATTGTTATAACGCTGAAGAGTGCGATCCCGCTTTTAGCGGGACAGGCTGCAACAGAAGTTATATAGATATACAACTGCCGGTAACAAAAATCAGTAGGTTAAAATTAAAGCTTGCAAGATAAGAACAGGATTAGTACCGATGTATAAAACAAAAGCTGTTCCTGGTATGGAACAGCTTAAGGAAAATTTACTAACCCTACATTTATTTCTGTGATAAGAAATCCTTCACCTTGTCTTTGTGTACAATAGCTTCTTTAAAGGTATAAGCACCTGTTTTTGGGCTACGTACAGCCTTAATTACTTTAGACCAGTTTTTTGCTTCCTGAGCTGATTTTTGATCTTTTGTTTTAATGGCGGTTTTTGCTGCTTTTGCCATGGTATGATAAGTTTATTAATTTATAGTTTACTCGTTACTGGTGTGGCTAATTGACTAATAAACCAATTAAACCACTCAACTTTTTATTTTATTTCTTTATGAAC
>JACDAZ010000233.1 GCA_013695175.1 Flavisolibacter sp.
GGAAGAGTCCGGGTGATAAGCTTGTACAGAAATCGAATCTATTGGATAAACCTGTACCGGAATGGTATCAGTTTCCTGAGATAAAGCAGTTAAAGCAGCAAGAAATATGGTTAAGAAAATTGTAAGAAGTTTTTTCATTGATGTGGACTTGTAAAGAGTTTGCAATAATAAGTAAAAAAGAAACCCTCCGTAGAAACGAAGGGTTGTTTAATAAACCAAAACCAACTGCTTATGAGAAAAATGTATACTTATTGAATTGAAATTTGTTTTGTTGGTGATTTGACGATTGGCTTCTTCGGAAAGTTTAATCGTAAAACACCATTAACATATTCTGCTGAAATGATGTCTGCGTCAACATTTTCATCTATTGTAAAAGAACGCTTGAAGGATGGAAATTGATATTCAGATTTTAAAACTTTTACAGTTTTATCATCTCTTTCACTTTTTGTTTCAGTAGATACAGTTACAAGATTTTCCTCTAGTTGAATCTTAAAATCTTCTTTGTTCCAGCCAGGAGCAATAATCTCTAACAGGTAATCATTTTCTGTTTCAAAAATGTTAACCGGTGCTGCATGTTGTAATGCAGGTTGCTTTGTTACGAATGGCTGATGCAAATATTTATTCAGATCAGCAGATGAACGGTTCTTAAATTTTACTACTGTCATAAGTTTATTTTTCCTTTACCTTCCAAAGCTTGTACCATACCAATTTTTCTTCTTTTCCAAACGTCATTCAGGCATAAAACACCAAGAGCAGGTGACATAGTTTCACATTTTCATTTATGCAACTATAAACATCTGTTCAGTACCTTTGCAAAAATTTTAAAGATATGTATCCAGAAGAAATAGTGCAGCCAATGAAAGAGGAGCTGACGGAATTTGGTTTTCGTGAATTGCTGACAAAAACTGAAGTGGAAGATCAACTGAAAAAAGAAGGTACCACTTTAGTTATGATTAATTCTGTATGTGGTTGTTCTGCAGGTACTGCCCGCCCAGGTCTTTTAATGGCAGTTTCCAATACAACAAAAAAACCTGATTACCTCACTACTTCATTTGCCGGTTTCGATGTTGAAGCAGTTCAAACACTTCGCCAGCTTATGATGCCTTATCCTCCTTCATCTCCGTCCATTGCTTTATTTAAAAATGGAGAACTTGTTCATTTTATCGAACGTCATCACATTGAAGGCAGATCTGCTCAAATGATTGCCAGTAATTTGATCAATGCTTTTGAAGAACATTGCAATTGATTTTTTTGATAAGGTTTAGAAGGCTGTTTATTATAATTAACGAACAACTTCTAAGCCTTTTATGGTAAAACTTACTGCTTTATGTATCCCAATCTGTATTATGCATTCGAAGATCTTTTTGGAATTCAACTGGAACCACTAAGGTTTGTTAATTCATTCGGATTTTTTGTTGCCATTGCATTTATTGCAGCAGCTGCTATTCTTACCAGTGAGCTAAAAAGAAAAAGTAAAGAAGGATTATTATTTCCAACCGAAGAAGAAGTTATAGTGGGTCGCCCGGTAACAGCCGGGGAGTTAATTTCAAATTTTATACTTGGATTTATACTGGGATACAAGATCCTTGCTTTATTTTTTTTAGATGCTGAAGTAACCCAGGATCCCCAGGCATTTATATTTTCAGGAATGGGCAGCTGGCCTTTGGGTATTGCCTTAGGTCTTTTGTTTGCCGGACTAAAATGGTGGGAAAAGAAAAAACAACAATTACCAAAACCTGAAAAAAGAAAAATAAGAGTTTGGCCGCATGACAGGGTGGGAGAGATTACCATCCTTGCCTTAATATTTGGTTTAATAGGTGCAAAGCTTTTTGATATCTTCGAAAACTGGAGCGATTTTGTTAAGCATCCTTCAGATACATACTTTCTCCTGCTGGACTAACATTTTATGGAGGACTAATTTTGGCAGCTATTGCCATAATCCTTTATGCAAGAAAAAATAAAATCGGGGTCAGGCATTTAGCTGACGCCCTGGCACCGGCTTTAATGTTAGCATATGCTATTGGCAGAATCGGTTGTCATGTTTCCGGCGATGGTGACTGGGGTATAGCCAATGAAGCCCCCAATCCTGTTGGTTTTTTGCCGGATTGGCTATGGAGTTATAACTATCCACGCAATGTAAATGAAGCTGGTGTTCCCATCCCCGGGTGTGTGGGTCGCTATTGCAACCAATTGCCTGTAGGACATTTTCCCACGCCTATTTATGAAACCATAGTTTGTACCATTTTATTTTTTGTGCTTTGGGCTGTCAGAAAAACCATCCGTCCATTCGGAGCTTTATTTGCTTTATACCTAATTTTAAATGGCTTGGAAAGATTTTTTATTGAGAAGATCAGGGTCAATATAAAAATGGATTTTATGGGATTGACTGTCACTCAGGCTGAAATTATATCGGTTGGTTTGGTTATTGTTGGAATAGCTTTATGGGTGTTTTTGGCTAAAAAATACCCTTTAAAGACAGAAACCCAATAATTATTTTTAAGATTTAAAAGTTTTTTTCTCTTTCTAATATCCTTAACAGGAGCAGCTTACATATTAAAAAACGTAGTACAATTTTTGCAGACAATTAATTTATTCCAAAACAGCTATGTAGTGTAGTTTTTGGATATTATTTTTGTCGGTAGGGCTGGACAGTATTAACTACTCCTTTGCAACTATCCGCAAACAAAAATGGTCAAGATTTCGTTCATTATTAAAAACTCAAGAATAAAATTATGAGGCAACTCAAAATTGCTACCCAGATCACCAATAGGGATTCGCAAGCGGTAGAAAAGTATCTTCAGGAGATTTCAAAAATACCCATGATTACTCCGGAAGAGGAAACTACTCTTGCCCAGAGAATCAAAATGGGAGATCAAAGGGCTTTGGATAAATTAGTTCAGGCCAACTTACGTTTTGTGGTTTCGGTAGCAAAACAATATCAACACCAGGGATTGTCATTGAGTGATTTGATCAATGAGGGCAACCTTGGTTTGATCAAAGCTGCTCAAAGATTCGATGAAACCAAGGGTTTTAAATTTATTTCATATGCTGTATGGTGGATTCGCCAATCCATTTTACAAGCTTTGGCTGAGCAGGGACGTTTAGTTCGCTTACCTCAAAACAAAATTGGTACTTATAATAAAGCAAATAAAGCCTATATGGCTTTTGAGCAGGAACACGAACGTGAACCAAGTACCGAAGAATTAGCTGATATTCTGGAAATGAGTGAAACGGAAATCAACAATATTTTCCAGAGTAATACCCGTCATACTTCATTGGATGCTCCGGTTCATGAAGCCGAAGATGTGGCAATGGG
>JACDAZ010000252.1 GCA_013695175.1 Flavisolibacter sp.
ATAGCTGGTAATTTTTTGTCATTTGGCTTTTACAGTACATTTTTTCTCCATCACATTTTTCAACGTTGCTATTAGGTGGCTTTAAAAACTTCGGCGATGCACCTCAACCATCATCTGATTGCTTCCAGGGATAGTATAGTTGTATTAATTGCATCGTTTTGCTTTTACAGCATGGACACTCGGTGATGTCTATACTAAAATGCAGCAGCACTTGCAATTGTAGTGGCACCTTCAATACTGGTTTATGCAAAGGCAGCTTCATGCTTTTAAGAATGTGGTTAATACGCTGGTGTCTGTTTCTGTTTGACAGATATCCATAGGTTCTTATTTTAGTGAACCTTGGCGGCAGTATATGCTGTTGAAATCGTCGTATGAACTCACTGAGGGGTAGAGTCATCTGTTTTTTGTTATTATTATCAGCGTAGTCTTTATATTCAAAAGTGACGGTTTGATTTTCCTTATTAATACCCGCTATCCTGTGATTGCTGATAGCAACTTTATGCGTATACCTGCCAAGGTATTCTATAACTGTATGCGGCCCTGAAAAAGGTGCTTTGGCATAAACAACCCAGTCTTTGTTGTAAAGCAAGTTAAACAGTTGCTGTGCCTCTGTTCCCTGGGGCATTGTCACTTCACCGCGGTCTATCAGTTGTTGTAAGGATTGCAGAAATTTCCCTCTGAAAACTGCCTGCATTGCTTTTACGGGAAACAAAAAGCCATACCTGTTTTTCTTAGCATCCTTCCATGTGTTGTCACTTGTAATACCACCACCACTTACAATGCAATGGACATGCGGATGAAAACTTAATTGCTGTCCCCATAGCCTGTCCCGCCTGAGGCGGGGTATGCAGTACACTGATGATACCGGGCTGGGCATTAAGATACTTTGTGTCTTTTGCAAAAGATAAGAGTGTTTGTGAGGAGGCATTGAACAATACTTTGAACAATTGATTTCTATGTCCAAGTACCAGGGGGTTAAGTTCATGAGGTAATGTAAAGACAACATGATAATATTTTACAGGCAGCAGTTCCTGAGTTCTTGCTTCTATCCACTGTTGTTTTTTAATGGCGCCGCAATTGGGACAATGCCTGTCTCTGCAACTGTGATACTGATATTTTAAATAGCGGCATGCCTCGTTGCTGCAGCGATAAAGGTGGTAACCAAAAGCAGCAGTACGACAGTTTTTGATACGGTTTAAAACATTGCTGACATGTGTGTTATTGCAATTGGTTTGGGATAGCTCACAGTGTTGCAATACCTGCTGTACAGTGGCACGTGGCAGTTGATAAGCCTGCATCAATTAAATTTTAGGAATGTTTATTCTTATCTTTTTTCAGTAAGGCATCATAAGGATTAGTAACTGAGTTAATCCTGCCGGAAGAAAGATGCAGGTATTTTGAAGTAGTGGCAAGATTGGTATGCCCCAGTAGTTCTTTTATAGTATGCAGATCAGTACCACCATCAACAAGGTGAGTAGCAAAGCTATGACGTATGGTATGTACGCTATAATTGTTGTTGGAGAGTCCTATATGTATGAGTGCTTTTTGTACCATGTACTGTACATTGCGCAGGCTCATAGGCTTGCCTCTCCTGCATCCGTTAAACAGGTACACTTGCGGTCTATAGATAATATAGTAAGCTCTTAACTCCAGTAACACCTGCTGGCTCAATAGAGTAAATCTGTCTTTTGCTCCTTTACCCTGCACCACTTTAATACGCATGTTCTTACTGTCTATATCAGGAATTTTTAAAGCACAAATTTCTGCAAGTCTTAAACCTGAACTATACAACAACATGATGATGGTGCGGTGCTTTATATTTTTGACACCATCTATAAGAGATTTAATTTCTGTCGCACTCATGACGGCGGGCAGCTTGGTGCTTTTGCGAGGGTAAATGAGAGATGGAATTACGTAAGGCTTCCTTAAAACATATTTAAAGAAGAAAGAAATACTTTGCGCAGCCATTTTACATTTTACTCGGCTACAATGAAGGGTTTTGCATAAATACAGCAAGTACTCCATAACCATGTCTTCTGTAAAATCTGACGGGGCAACATCCCCATAATAAACAAATAAATAACGTAACTCTGAGAGGTAGTTTCTTACTGTGTGATTACTGTAATGACCAAGTGAAAGAAGTTGATTGGTTTTTTCCAAAGCCTCAACAGCAAGAGGACTTAATGTTTTTTTTCCATAACTTATAGTTTTTAAAATGATACTATAAGATACAAATTCTAAAAAACTCATCGCCTATATAGGCGATGTTAGTTCAACGTTTTGCAGCTACAAGAAGTTGGCGATTTCGAAGCACTAAACTGTCTGCCACCACAAAACTTGATACGAAGAACAAAGCTTCATTTAACCAATGAACCGCCAATTTTTTGTAGGTGCTGTTAGCGGTTCGTTGTTTTTTTCTATTTACGTCCAATGTTTCTAAATTGTTTGTATGCTAAAAATGCTATCCATAAAGCAACGGAACTTATAACAATGTAACCATTATTTGATAGGTCAAAAACTTTTAAAAGTACAATTGCAAAACTACCCAAAACCCAAATTGCGTCAAGAGCTGTAATTGTCGTCACCATTATTTTGTTTGTCAATTGTCTGCTGGAAACAAACCAAACAAAAGCAGCAAAAACCAATAAATTACCCCCAATAACAGGGAAAACATAAACATTATCAATGTTGAATAATTTATTCAAATTGCTGGAAAATAGTAACATTGTTAAGCCACTTATGGCTGAGAAGATGCTGTTTATAGTCAAGTATTTTTTTAACTCGTTCATTTTCTTTGTGCTTTTAGTTTTCTTGGGTGCGGCTTACCATTTTCTGCATAATAGCCAAAATCTTCAACCATTTCTTGTGCAATTTTATTGAGTTTCATTTTCATTAAAGGTTGCATTACGAAACCCATAATACCTTGAAAAGCAAATTCCATTTTTATTTTCAACTTCGTTTTCCCAGCACTTGTCTTTATAAGTTGCCAGTCGTTAGTTGCTGTTTTTACAATACTTGGCATTCCTTCCGTTACAATGTATGCCAAATGAAAATCATTGTCAGAGTATTCAGTCAGTTTTTCTCTGATGTTTCCCATTACAGTTTGGCAGGCTCTTTCATCGCATTGTGTTGTTGCCAATTGTTTGCCGTGTCCTTCTGAATGATTTACACTTGATGCCCATTTGTAAGGGTGTGCAAAGTCGTGTCCCAATATTTTCCAAACATTTTCAGTTGAATTGTTGATTTCAATGTGCTTTTCGATTACCATATTTTTATTATTAGTTTTAAAATATGGTGCAAAGGTCAAATTTTATCAAACGATATTGTTTTCTTATCGGCTCAAATAATTGTCTTTTTGGCTCAAACGATATTCAGAAGGCGATTTGCCAAATTGTTTTTTAAATGCTTTGTCAAAATTAGATACAGTTTCAAAACCACTCTCATAAGCTATTTCAGATATGGATTTTGATTTTATTTGGGTTAATGCTTCGGCTTGTTCTAATTTTTTAAGAAGAAAATATTTTGATGGACTTTGACTATAATTTTCTGAAAATTTTCTTTTGAAAGTTGCCAAACTCAAACCACACAAATAAGCAAGTTCTGACAAAGCAAGATTAGCGTAAAGACTTTGTTGAATTATTTCTTTAAAATTGTATTCGTGTGGCACAAAAAGTGAATGAACAAATTCATTTATAGAAGTTGCTTTTTCACTTTTGCTTAATAAAATCAATAGTTCTTTAAGTTTGTTTACAATTAAATTGTCGTCTGCCAAAGTGGGATTGTCAAGCATAAAATTTAAGCTGTCCACAAATGATTTCATCAATGGTTCAATATTGATTTTAGAAGCGTCATTTTGTAGTCTAAATCCTTTTAATGAAAGGTCGGTCTGAAAAAAGTCTTTCACAATTGTTGGATAAAAAAATGCTCCAACAACAGAAATAACTTCGTTGTCCGCCTTTTCGTTTATGCTAATGTTTTCAATAAAATAGTTGCCACACTTTGCAAGCATTGCATCGCCTTCGGTAAAAGTCAATAAATTTGTAGGTGTCCGCAAATGAAAGGCACCTTTTGTCAGAAACAAAAAACAGGCTTCGTCTTCCGAAAACACTTTGGGAACTCTTTTGAATTTTGTCGACATAACAAGTCGTTCAAAAACTACTTTTCCTTTATATTTTATTTCTGTCTGTTCTAAAATCATTTGTCAGTTTATCGAATAGTCGGATGTCGTTTTACAATGACCGCTAACTCGAAAATAAGAGAAAGTTTTTGCCCATGCAACATTTTAAACAATTTTATAATTAATGTTGATTAACAATTAATTAAATAGCAAGTGGGAAATTGCCAGGGACAAAAAGAGAAATAAATTCATTTCCCACTTTTAATAGAATTATTAGAAACAGACCAGTAAAAGAATAAGGATTCTTTACAAATAAAAAAGAGGTGAACGATATCTTTATTCACCTCTTAATTTTTAAAACTCTTTTTTATCTGCAGAAGTAGTTTTGTTATTACCACTATTCTTAACCCATTTTTCCAGCCATGCATTTTGCTCCCACAGCAAGTGTAAAATATTTTCCCTGGCGGCATAACCATGACTTTCGTTTGGTAATACTACATAACGTACAATTCCGCCATGTCCTTTTATGGCGTTGTATAATCTTTCACTTTGAATAGGAAACGTGCCGCTATTGTTATCCATTTCGCCATGTATTAAAAGCAATGGCGTTTTTATTTTATCAGCATAAGTGAATGGGCTCATTTGATGATACACTTCCGGCGCCTGCCAGTAAGTTCTTTCTTCTGCCTGGAAACCAAAGGGTGTTAGCGTTCTGTTGTAGGCACCACTGCGGGCAATACCTGCTTTGAATAAATTAGTATGTGCTAAAAGATTAGCAGTCATAAAGGCACCATAG
>JACDAZ010000289.1 GCA_013695175.1 Flavisolibacter sp.
TAAAGAAGCAGGAGAAAAATACAATTTAAAGTGCAGAAGCAATAAGTTGTATCAATTGTCGCTGTACGACTAAATGGTGTATTTGTGGATGAGACGTTTTGCTAAGTCATAAAAGATATCTATTCGTTGGAATTACTCAAACAAATATTTAGAGAAAAAAAAGTATATGATGCTAATGGTACAGCATATGATTTGGTAGCGCATACCTCTCAAGAACAATGTCATTTTCTTCAAAAAATAATTCTTGATATTAAACCTGAAACGGGACTGGAGGTGGGTTTGGCTTATGGTATCTCTACTTTAGCAATATTAGAGGCATTTTCACAATTAGGTTCTGATTTTAAACATATAGTCTTAGATCCTTATCAAAAGGCATGGAATAATATTGGGTTAGAAAACATTACTAAATCAGGTTTCACGGAAAAAGTAGTTTATTATAATGATTTCTCTGATAAAATATTACCAAAGCTTTATTTAGAGGGAACAAAAATTCAATTTGCTTATATAGATTCAACTAAAGTATTTGATGTTTTAATGGTAGATACCTATTATATTTTGAAAATGCTTCAACTTGGAGGGGTATTGGTTTTTGATGATGTTGATTTTCCTGGAATTAGAAGACTTTTACGTTATCTTGTTCAACATCCTTCTTTTAAAATATACGGTACATTAAAAAAAGAAAGACCTTCTCTAAAGAAAAAAATTGCGCAAGTTTTTTATAAATATGCAATTGCAATTTTGCCTTTCAAAGATAAACTGATACCAAATATAGATTACAGAACTGATGCTGATCTTAATATTGATTACCATTGTATTGCTTTACAAAAAGTATCTGAAGATAACAGACACTGGGATTGGCATATTAATTTCTAAGCTAAATATGAAGACAGTGCCATCAAACCTGAATGTTTATTCAGATCAAGATTAAAAACATCTCATTTTCAATGTTAGTAAATGTTTTAATGAATCATCTTTTATGTGTGGAATAGCAGGAGGATTTGTTTTTAAAGAAGCAGGGAAAAGGTATACTTCAAAAATACGGGAAGCAATCAGCTGTATCAACCATCGCGGCCCCGATGGAGATGGTGTATTTGTAGATGAAACGGTTTCCCTGGGTCATAAAAGGTTATCTATTATTGATACATCAGTTGGTGCTAATCAACCTATGTGGAGCAGGGATAAGCAATACTGCATCATATTCAATGGTGAAATTTTTAATTATAAAGAACTTAAGGCTACCTATTTAAAGGACCATCATTTTTCAACTTCTTCTGATACTGAAGTTTTTCTGCAGTTATATATAAAAAAAGGGGTGAGTTGTTTTAGTGAATTAAGAGGATTTTTTGCAGCTGCTATTTATAATTCCTTAAATAACGAATTAGTTGTTGTTAGAGATCGGTTAGGGAAAAAGCCGGTTCATTTATTTCAAAATGAAGATGTCTTGTTATTTGCTTCTGAACTAAAATCTTTACTTTCTTTTGGTATTCCCCGCGATATAAATTGGGATGTTCTTCCTTTTTATTTTCAGCTTAATTATATTCCACAGCCATTAAGCATCCTCAGGGGGGTAAGAAAACTAGTTCCGGGAAATTATCTTAAAATTTCAAAGGATGGTTTAGAAGAAAAGAGTTATTATGAATTAGCAATAAGAAGAAATGCTTATAAGGAATTTTCATATGAGGAAGCTCAAAAAAAATTAGTCAATCTTCTTGATGATGCTACTAAGTTGCGCTTGATTTCAGACGTTCCTTTAGGTGCTTTTTTAAGTGGAGGTATTGATTCTTCTGTTGTTGTAGCAATGGCTGCCAGGCATCAACAGCAGTTACAAACATTTTCTATTGGTTATAAGGACAATCCTTTTTTTGATGAAACTTATTATGCCAATTTAGTTGCTAAAAAATATAAAACAGATCATCATGTTTTTGCCTTGTCTAATACTGATTTTTTAGAGCATGTAGATGATGTTCTTAATCATATTGATGAACCTTTTGCTGATTCTTCTTCAATTCCTACTTATATACTAAGCAAATTAACCCGCAAGCATGTAACAGTAGCTTTATCAGGTGATGGTGGCGATGAAGTTTTTGCAGGTTATAATAAATACAATGCGGAATGGAATGTAATGCAACCTTCTATAAAAAAGAATGTTGTAAAAGGCCTTGCACCTTTGTGGCAGGTATTGCCAAAAAGCCGTAGTAATAAATTGTCCAATAAGTTTCGTCAGCTGCATCGTTTTGCAAAAGGGGCTTCTCTGCAAGCAGAAGAAAGGTATTGGCAATGGGCTTCTATGATGCCTGCAGAAGACAGCCAATCCTTGTTTTCAAAAGATAAAAAATTGCTCTTCAACAATCAGAAATTGCAGGAAATTTTTAATTGGGGTATAACAGGAAATGACCTTAATGAAGTTCTAATGGCTGATATGAATCTTGTATTGGCTGGTGATATGCTT
>JACDAZ010000298.1 GCA_013695175.1 Flavisolibacter sp.
GTTAAAAGCAGGTGCCACCGGATACTTGTTGGAGTTTGATACAGAGTTTTACCATCCCGCCGATAAGTTATCAGCACAACGACTGAGAAAAGCCAGCAGCAAGAACTTCTGTCAACTTGAAGCAGGAAGGTTTGCAAGATTGAAAGCAATTCTGTCAACCATCTTTAACGAGTACGTTACCAAAGAGGATGGTTATAGAGAGGCTATCAAAGCCAGTCTTGAAATCTTTTATATTGAGTTAGTAAGGCAAAGTCTTGATCCAAAAAGTATAAGCACTCATGAAGGCACTTACACACAAGAAAGATTTGATGAATTTGTAAACCTGGTAGAAAAGCATTTTGCCACACACAAGCAGGTGTCTCAATATACCAGTTTGATGAACCTATCATCATACCAATTGAACGAAATCATAAAGACTGCTGTTGGAAAAACGGCATCAGCTGTTATTGATGAATATATCCTTCTGGAAGCTAAAAGATATTTACTGGCTACACCTAATCAGGTAAAAGAAATAGCTGACCACCTGGGATACGAAGATCCTTCCTACTTCATCCGTTTTTTCAAAAAGCATACAGGACAATCCCCTGATACTTTCAGGAAGAATTTCAAATAAGTCCTATCCAACTTCATCATCGTCCTACCATAATGGCTGCTGCGGAAATTAGTTTTGTACAATAAAAAAAATTGTCAAAATATAATTTCTAAAGTATGAAATCGAAATTTAAATTTATTGCAGCCTTAAAAATCTGGCTGGTCATTTACCCCTCTATTACATTGTTTCTTTTCCTGTTCGGTCAGCCACTAGCTTCCTTACCGTTATACGGAAGAACATTTATTCTAACCATTACACTCGTTCCCTGGATGGTATTTATAGGCATACCGGTACTGGATTCAATTTTCAGTAAGATTTCTTTAGTGAAAAATAAATAGGGGTGGAAAACCTAAAATTCAAATACTTGTGAAAACCATTTTTGAAAATCAGTAAAATCAACAGCTACAATAATAATGGAAGCAACTGGCGCATCACGAAGAAAGTTCATTAAACAGGCAGGTATTGCTGTTGCGGCCATGATTTTTCCTTTTTAACATGAAGAGCTATTCAAGAACTAATCAAATGAAAGACAATCAACAATTCGATGTAATCATAGTAGGTGGTAGTTATTCCGGGCTTGCTGCCGCCATGGCGCTGGGCAGGGCACTGAGGAAAGTATTGATTATTGACAGCGGCAAACCT
The DNA here is from genome assembly GCA_013695175.1 of Flavisolibacter sp. GTDB lineage: Bacteria > Bacteroidota > Bacteroidia > Chitinophagales > Chitinophagaceae > Flavisolibacter. The sequence goes on from JACDAZ010000298.1 coordinate 1,235, forward strand.
TGCAATAGGCAAACTCCACATTCGCATAATTTTTTAACACAAGATGGTAAATCACCAACGAAAATTGCTGCATTGGCGAAACAGCAGGTTGAACAATATAACACCGTGCAATTTTTTAATGGCCTTGCAACATATGGAGTAAAAACCAATAACGGGTTTGAAATACATACCGATACTGGTAAACAGTTTGGTGCACGGAAACTGATTTTTGCTACAGGTATACAAGACTTGATGCCGGATATTCCAGGCTTTGCAGAAAGTTGGGGGATTTCAGTACTGCACTGCCCATATTGTCATGGATACGAAGTAAAGCATGAAACAACAGGCATCCTCGGCAATGGAAATTATGGCTTTGAATTTTCAGCCCTTATTTCAAACTGGACAAAAGATTTGACATTGTATACCAATGGGAAATCAACTTTAACAACCGAACAAACAACAAGATTGCAGCAACATAATATTGCCATTGTTGAAGATGAAATTGAAAAGCTGCAACATTATAATGGATATCTGCAACACATAATTTTTAAAGAAGGCAAGTGGGCAGCAGTAAAAGCTATATACACCCGAACACTTTTTGTACAACATAGCTCAATTCCTCAATTGCTGGGATGCCAGTTAAATGACGATGAATACATTAAAGTTGATCCGGCACAGAAGACAAATGTACCCGGAGTTTTTGCCTGCGGCGATAATACCACCAAAATACGTACAGTGGCAAATGCTGTGGCAATGGGCACAAATGCAGGAATGATGCTTAACAAAGAACTAATTGAAGAGGAGTTTTAATCAGAAGATTTTTTAACGGTGTTGAATATTTAAACTAAAGGGGTGAATGGTTGATATTAAAATTGTAAATTTAAAATTTATGTAATCAGCATAATGTATTTATATATCAAAAATATGGTTTGCGACCGCTGCATCATGGTGGTACGCCAGCAACTTGATGAACAGGAATTGGCTTACAAGAATATTCAATTAGGACAGGTCGAACTGGTTGAGGAACCTGCTCCTGCAAAACTGGATG
>JACDAZ010000300.1 GCA_013695175.1 Flavisolibacter sp.
GAGCATACAGTGACTGAAATGATCACTGGTATCGACCTGGTTAAAACACAAATATATATTGCCGAAGGGTATGCTTTACATGATGAAAAGATTGCATTACCACAACAGGATAAAGTTCTTAAAAATGGTTTTGCCATTCAATGCCGCGTAACAACAGAAGATCCTGAAAATGATTTTATGCCTGATTATGGCACAGTACTGCATTATCGTAGTGCAGAAGGATTTGGTATCAGGCTGGATGAAGGAAGTGTATATAATGGTGTAAAAATTTCTCCTTTTTTTGATTCATTGCTGGTAAAAGTAACATCACATTCTTCCACCATCAATGATGCTGTTCATAAATTAAAAAGGGCTTTACGTGAGTTTCGTATTCGTGGTGTAAATACCAACATCAGGTTCTTACTGAATATTATTACGCATGAAGAATTTATTGCCGGTAATGCAACGGTAAGTTTTTTAAAACAGTATCCTGAAATTTTTAATTTAAGAATAGCACAGGACAGGGGTACAAAAATTTTGAAATACCTGGCTGAAATTAGCATTAATGGTCACCCAGATGTAAAAGATCCACAAAAGAAAAAAGTTTTTGAAAAGCCAATACTACCACCTTACGATGCAGATAAGCCAATACCTATAGGAACAAAACAATTGCTTGATGAAATGGGTCCTGAAAAATTCAGCAAATGGTTAAGCAATGAAAAAAAGATCCATTATACCGATACTACATTCAGAGATGCACATCAATCATTACTGGCTACACGTGTAAGAACCATAGATATGATGGCAACGGCTGCTTCTTTTGCTCAAAATTTTCCGCAAACCTTCAGCATGGAAGTTTGGGGTGGTGCCACCTTTGATGTGTGCATACGATTTCTTTATGAAGATCCATGGAAGCGTTTACAGTTATTCAGAAAAGCCATTCCAAATATTTTATTGCAAATGTTATTAAGGGGTGCAAATGCAGTAGGTTATAAAGCCTATCCTGATAATCTTGTAGAAGAGTTTGTAATCAAAAGCTGGGAAAATGGCATTGATGTGTTTCGCATATTTGATTCGCTGAACTGGATGCCCAATATGAAAAAAAGCATTGAGGCAGTTAGAAATAAAACAAATGCTTTAGCAGAAGTTTCTATTTGTTATACCGGCGATATACAGGATGCATCAAGAAAAAAATATTCGCTTCAGTATTATATAGATTTTGCCAGGGAAATAGAAGATAACGGTGCTCATATTTTAGCAATTAAAGACATGAGTGGTTTATTAAAACCATGGGCAGCATATGAATTGGTTTCTGCATTAAAACAAAAAATATCTATACCTATTCATCTTCATACACACGATACATCATCATTACAAAGTGCCAGTTATTTAAAAGCTATTGAAGCAGGTGTTGATGTAATTGATTGTTGTATTGGCGCTATGTCAGGTTTAACATCACAACCCAATTTAAATGCTATAGTGGAAATGATGAGGTTTCATGAACGTGACAACCCATATAATATAGAAGTTCTGAATCAACACTCCACTTATTGGGAAGCCGTACGTGAATATTATTATCCTTTTGAAAGTGGATTAAAAGCAAGCAGTGCAGAAGTATTTGTTCATGAAATACCGGGCGGGCAATATTCCAATTTAAAACCCCAGGCTGCATCATTAGGTTTGGCTGATAAAATGGAAGAAATAAAGAAAGCTTATAAAGATGTAAATGATTTATTTGGAGATGTTGTTAAAGTGACACCCAGTTCAAAAGTGGTTGGTGATATGGCTTTGTTTATGGTAACCAATGAACTTACAAAAGAAGAAATTATTGACAGGGGAAATGCTATTTCATTTCCTGAATCTGTAATTTCTTTTTTTAAAGGTGATATAGGACAACCCGTAGGTGGTTTTGATCCACAATTACAGAAAACAATTTTAAAAGATGTAGTACCATTTAAAGACCGGCCTAATGAACACCTGAAGCCAATAAATTTTGAAGAGGAAATGAAAAATTTCAATGAAAAATTTGGCAATGGGTATAATTTTAATGATCTCCTGTCTTACCTGCTATATCCAAAAGTATTTGAAGAATATCATCATGTTCGAAAAGAATATGGCGATGTTTGGTTGATACCCACTCCTTATTTTTTTTATGGATTAAAAGATGATGAAGAAGCCATCGTTGAAATTGACAAAGGAAAAAGTGTGTTAGTAAGACTACTAACCTGCAGCGAACCTGACAAGGAAGGGAAGAGAAAAGTTTTCATGCGTTTAAATGGTCAAACCAGGATTATAGAGATTCAGGATAAACAGGTAAAAAGTACAGTGCAGGAAAATGAAAAAGCAGATAAATCCAACAAAAAACATATCAATGCTTCTTTACAAGGTAAACTATCACAGATTTTATTAAAAGAAGGAGATGATGTAGAAATAAATCAGCCTTTGTTTGTGGTGGAGGCAATGAAAATGGAAACAACTATAACAGCAACAGCTAAAGGAAAAATAAGCAGGATGGTTTTAGATCCGGGCAAGATGGTAAAAGCTGATGATCTTGTTTTGGTTCTGGAATAGTAACAACATACTTAAAGTGGCATAGAATTGTTACCAGGAATGGTATGTTTACATTAAAGCATGCTATTGGAAATTTATTAATAATAATCAGCCTTAATGCAGTTGGTCAAATAACTGCAGGTAATGTAAAAGATGAACCAAATGGTAATAATGTATTTATTATTACTCTTGATGGTTTGCGATGGCAGGAATTATTTAAAGGAGCCGATGGTGCTATTTTAAATAATACATTTTATACAAAGAACCTGTCTTCAGCCAAAAAGAATTATTGGAGTGACGATCTAATTAAAAGAAGAAAAAAGCTTATGCCTTTTATCTGGAATGTTGTTGCGGAAAAAGGTGTGATAATCGGCAACAGGGATTTGGGGAGTAAGGTCAATACGAAAAATATTTATTCTATATCATACCCGGGGTATAACGAAATTTTTACTGGTGCAGCGGATCCCTTTGTATCTACAAACAAAAAGAAGAGAAACAAGCATATAACCTTGTTGGAATATTTAAACCACATTTCACCTTATAAGTATAAGGTGGCTGCTTATACTTCATGGGATGTGTTTCCGTATATTTTAAATGAGGAGAGGAGTAAAATATATGTGAAC
>JACDAZ010000330.1 GCA_013695175.1 Flavisolibacter sp.
AAACAAAATTTATAAAAAGACTGCCTTCTAATTCATCTTTTGCATAACCCCAGATATGTTCTGCGGCAGCACTCACAGTAACAAATTTTCCTTCTCCATCTATGGTACAAATAATATCCATGGAAGAGGCCATAATATTATTTAATTTATTTACTGTATGCTGAAGATCATTTGTTATTTCAAAAAGAGATTTTTCAGCTAATTTTCTTGCTGATATATCACGTACTACAATGGTAGTTCTCATTTGACCATAAGCATCAATAAAATTTTTTGAACTTAATTCTCCTGGAAAACGACTGCCATCTTTACGTATAAAAGTCATTTCACTAAATGCTTGGCCATTACTTCGTCTTTGTTCTATATGTTTTTCGACTGATGTACCTGAAGTGTCCAATAACCCCAATCTGCCAACTGATCGTAATTCATCTTCCGACATTCCAAAAAGTTCACATGCAGCAGCATTTGCTTCCAGTATTTCACCATCAGGTACTGATAAGAAAATTCCATCTAAACTATTTTCAAAAAATGCCCGGAATTTGGCTTCACTTTCTTTTACTGCCTGTTCTGCAATTCTTTCTTTTGTTACATCCTGATTGGTACCCACCATCCTGATGGCATTACCTTTTTCATTGAATTGTAATAATGCATGTGCGTCAATAAATTTGATAGACCCATCTGGAAGAATAATTCTAAATTCAGAATTATATGATTTATTATCATCAATTCCTTTAAGCAGGTCTGCCATTCTTTCTGAATCTTCTGTGTGAAGACCATCTTTCCAGGATTTAAAACTAATAGCTGCATTTTGAGGTAATCCATATATTTCATACATCTGTTCGTCCCATATTACCTTTTTTTGTTCAATAATATATTCCCATACCCCTACTCCGGAAGCTTTTGTAGCCAATAATAATTTACTGCTTATCTCTTTTAAAGTTTCTTTATTTAATTGTTCTCTTTTTTGAACATGATCAAGAAGTTGCTTTCTTTCCTGCTCGTGTTTATATTTTTCTATGGTATTAATCACCGCATAAGGCAATCTTTTTAATCTATCTTTCAATATATAATCATCAGCACCTTCTTTAACAACTTCAATTGCTGTTTCTTCGCTCATGGTAGCTGTAATTAAAATGAAAGGGACACTAATGTTTTTCTTCTTTAAGATTTTTAATGCTTCTAAAGAATTAAATGATGGAAGAGAATGGTCGGAAAATATGATATCAGGTTTGTATACTTCTAAAGCAATTAAATAATCCTTTTCTGAATCAATGACCAGGTGTTCAAAATCTAGCTTTGATTTTTTGAGTTCCCTGGCCACTAATTCAGAATCAGCAGGCATGTCTTCAAGGTGAAGGATTTTAATTTTCACTAGGATATTGGTTATTTGGTTTTAAAATTTCATTGGTGGTTGACTCATCAGAACCCGGTACAATCCTAATTCACTTACTGCTTTAGCAAATGCATTAAAATTTACCGGCTTTACTACAATACTGATTACGGCCAATTCATAACTGATAATGATATCTTTTCTTCTCATGCAAAAGCCTGTTCTCTTCCTTAACATTTTTTGTACAGTAATATCACGGATAACTATAGCAAAACCCATCAAGCTACCTACACTATTTCATGAGCTTCATACTGAAATATAAATTCTGCACCCTTATTCCAACTTTTTATAATGCCTTTTTCATTGATAAATAAAATGATATATTCTTCAATTTCAAACATTAACCTAACGAGGTCTTCTCCGATCAGGGTCGTGCTCTCATGAGTTTTAGAATTATATATAAAGTCAGCCATAAACAATATAAAATATCAATAAATAAGAATCGAAAAAAATTAAGGTTTGTCTTTAAGTGTATACCCTGTTTAACTATTCAAAGAAACAAGTATATATATTGTAAACAAATCGAATGATTGTGAAAACTTGGTAGTAAAATAAAATGCCCTTGTAGTATTTTAACTACAAAACACTAAGGATTTTCAAAGTTATATTGAAAGAGAGAAAGAAATTGATCCAATAAAAGGTATTTTAACACAAGCTGCATTTATAGATTTTTTTCATCAAAGTTGTGTTCTTTCGTTAAGTGTCTTTATATACAATAGTGTTTAGTAAGTTATATTAATTTATGTTCTATGGCATATTGCACTAAGCCAGCATTTGATGTTAGATTCATTTTTCTTAAAATTCTGGATCTAAAGGTGCTGACTGTAGTAGAACTTAAAGTTAAATTTTCTGCAATTTCCGAAATGGTTTTTCCGGTAGCAATCATCTTTAAAACTTCAAATTCTCTATGTGATAAATGTTCATGTGGCAGCTTATTGGAATGATCAAATGAATTTGCTAATTTTTCTGCAGTTGATTGGGTGATATATTTTCTTCCTGCCAAAACAGTTTTAACAGCCCGAATTAATTCTTCGGGAGCCAGGTCTTTATTTAAATAACCTGAAGCACCCGCTTTGAGCACCCGTAAAGCATATTGTTCCTCAGAGTGGACA
>JACDAZ010000344.1 GCA_013695175.1 Flavisolibacter sp.
GGAAATATAGAATTTACATTTACAGCCCCTGAAGATCTTACTAAATGGAAACTGCAAACTTTATCTCATACAAAAGATCTTGCATTTGGATTAGTACAAAAAGAAATTATTACGCAAAAAGAATTAATGGTTCAGCCAAACATGCCGCGTTTTTTAAGGCAGGGTGACAGGCTCGAACTTTCAGTTAAAATTGCCAATATTTCAGAAAGAGAACTTACGGGACAGGCAGAACTTTTGTTGTTTGATGCCTCTACAAATCAACCTATAGATGGTTGGTTTATGAATTCGTTTCCGAACCAATATTTTACAGTTGCCGCAGGTGAAAGTGATATAGTTAAATTTCCAATTGAAATACCTTTCCAGTTTACAGGTCTTTTGCAATGGAGGGTAGTGGCAAGAGCAGGAAACTTAAGTGATGGAGAGGAAGCATTTATTCCCGTACTTACCAATAAAGTTTTGGTTACTGAAACACTTCCTTTGCCTGTAAAAGGTTCTCAAACAAAAACATTTTCATTTGATAAACTTTTAAATGCTAATACCACAGAAACATTACAACATCACGCACTTACAGTTGAATATGTAAGTAATCCTGCCTGGTATGTAGTACAGGCTTTACCATATTTAATAGAACAGAAAAATGAAAGTGTAGAGCAGGTATGGAGCCGGTATTATGCAAATGCACTGGCTTCTTCAATTGTAAAGAAAATGCCACGCATTCAGCAAATTTTCGAAAAGTGGAAAACATTAGATACAGCTGCCTTACTTTCTAACCTGCAAAAAAATGAAGAATTAAAATCAGCATTACTTGAAGAAACACCATGGGTATTGCAGGCTAAATCTGAAGAACAGCAAAAGAAAAATATTGTTCTGTTATTTGATGTAGTAAAAATGCAAAATGAATTAGAACAAGCTTTGGAAAAACTAAAACAAATGCAGGTTTCTAACGGTGGTTTTGTTTGGTTTAAAGGTGCTCCTGATGACAGGTATATGACCCAATATATTGTTACCGGCATAGGACATTTAAAAAAACTAAATGCCATACCTGTAGCCCAGGAAAAAGAAATCAATCTTATTTTAAAATCAGCACTTACTTATCTTGATCAAAAACTAAAGCAGGATTATGATAACCTAATTAAATCAAAAGCAGATCTTTCAAAACAACAACCCGGATCTATAAATATCCAATATTTATACTTAAGAAGTTTCTTTCCTGAACTACCTGTTCCACTTTTTGCACAGCAGGCTTATACTTATTATAGAAAACAATCGCAACTTTTCTGGATGAAAGAAAATAAATACATGCAAAGTATGATTGCAATAGCATTACACAGAACGAAAGATCTGCAAACACCAAAAGACATTTTAAGATCTTTAAAAGAAACGGCTTTACTGAATGAAGAAATGGGAATGTATTGGAAGGATATTCAATTTGGTTATAGCTGGAGATGGTGGTATGCACCTATTGAAACACAAGCCCTGATCATTGAAGCTTTTGCTGAAATAACAAAGGACACTCAAGCTATTGATGAAATGAAAACATGGTTATTGAAGCATAAGCAAACTAATAATTGGAGAACTTCAAAAGCAACTGCCCAGGCTATATATGCATTTTTATTACAAGGCAACAACTGGCTTGATGCAGAACCGCAGGTGGTAATTAATTTGGGTGATGTTGTTATTAATTCAACAACAGAAAAAAATGAAGCGGGAACAGGGTATATGAAGAAAGTGTTTGATGCTCCATTTATAAAACCTGAAATGGGGAATATTTCTGTAACTGTAAAACAAAATCAAACCAATACTACAACTTCAAGTTCATGGGGAGCTGTATACTGGCAGTATTTTCAGGATGCTGATAAAGTAACGGCAGCTTCTACTCCGCTTCAATTAAATAAAAAATTGTTCATTGAAAAAAATACTGACCGTGGACCGGTACTTACACCGATCACAGATGGAACAACAGTGGTTGTTGGAGATAAAATTAAAGTTAGAGTAGAGCTTAAAGTGGACAGGGATATGGAGTATGTACACATGAAAGATATGAGAGCTTCAGCCCTGGAACCTGTAAATGTATTAAGTGGTTATAAATGGCAGCGTGGACTTGGCTATTATGAAACAACAAAAGATATGAGCACCAGCTTTTTCTTTTCCTATTTACCAAAAGGAACTTATGTTTTTGAATACCCTTTATTTGTAAGTCACTCGGGTACGTTCAGTAATGGCATAACAACTATACAATCATTATATGCACCTGAATTTAGTGCACATAGTGAAGGAGTAAAACTTACTGTAGAGTAGCAAAATTCTTACAATCTTCTTCTGAATTATCTTTGGAAGATGCAAGTTGATTATCTGATTGTTGGACAAGGTATTTGTGGCACATTGCTCTCCTGGTTTTTACATAAAGAAGAAAAAACTTTTTTGGTTATTGATGAAACAAAAAATGATACTGCATCCAAAGTTGCTGCAGGAATCATTAACCCTGTAACCGGCAGAAGATATGTGTATAGCTGGATGATTGATGAAGTGATGCCATTCTCACATAACACTTATGTGCAATTTGGAAAGCACCTGGATTCAGAATTTATTTCTCAAAAAAGTATTATAGATTTCTTTCCTTCAGTACAAATGCGTGATGCATTTATTACCAGGATCATTGAAGATGACAGGTACCTGAATACATACCCGGATCAAAATTATTTCAACCAGTTTTTCAATTATCATTTTGGCTGCGGAGAAATAAAACCAGCATACCTGGTGAATATGCAACTTATGATGGCCTCCTGGCGAAACTACTTATTACAGAATCAATCATTACAATCACATAATTTAAATTTACAGGATCTTAAACTGCATCATGATTTTATAGAATACAATGGTATTACTGCAAAGGCTATAATTTTTTGTGATGGAGTTGCAGCAATGAACAATCCATGGTTTAACATGCTTCCTTTTGCAGTGAATAAAGGCGAAGCTTTGATAATTGAATCTGAGGGATTAACAAATGAACATATTTTTAAAAAAGGATTAATCTTATCACCCTTACCGGTTAAAAATACTTATTGGGTTGGTTCCAATTACCAATGGGAATTTGAAAATGAAGAACCTTCTTCAAAATTTTATGAGCATGCCACACAACTTTTAAACCGTTGGTTAAAATCACCATATAAAGTTTTGTTTCATCATGCAACTGTTCGTCCTGCCACAGTGGAAAGAAGACCATTTGTAGGAATGCACCCTCATATGCATAATGTGGGAATACTAAATGGAATGGGCACAAAGGGTGCATCACTGGCACCTTTTTTTGCACACCAACTGGCACAGCATCTAGTTTATGGCTTTCCTTTAGCCCCCGAAGCCGATATCAGCCGTTTTAGCCGAATACTTTCGCGGGAGAAAAACTAAGCAATAAATTTGCTTCTTCAACTTCTGCTAATGGAAAATAATGCTGAATTAAATTATGTCATACCGGCAAAATACCGCCGCATGGAAAACATGCATATTATTTTTTGGCTGGTAAAAGATATCAGTTGGTGTTTGATCTGGAAGGTATTAGGAATTGCTATGATTTTCCCAACGCTGATCATTTCACTTATCATAGCCTGGAGAACCCGTCATATAAAATCAGAACTGGCACATAACCTGGCCATCACTTTCTGGATCATAGCCAATTCATTGTGGATGATCACTGAATTTTTTCATGTTGATACAAAAATTTTCTTTGGCATCTTAACCGGTAAGCATCTGTCGCTAATTCCTTTCATTTTAGGGATGTGTGTATTATTGTATTATTATATAATACAAAAGCCGCGGGAAGACAGGGAAACACAGGTAGCTACTCTGTAACAGTTCAACCTAAAATGCAAATGTTTAGAAATCTTTAATGTCAGCAGGTATATTTTGATTTTGATGTGTTCTATAAACATTAAATCTTTATTTTTGCTGCCCTTATAAAAGAGGTGAGGTGGATGAGTGGCTGAAATCAGCAGTTTGCTAAACTGCCGTACGGGTTAAACTGTACCGAGGGTTCGAATCCCTCCCTCACCGCTAAATAAGATTAAATAGCTGAGAAGGTAATCGTACTTTTGAAGCTGTTTAAAAATACGGGAAGTAGCGCAGGTTGTTCTGAATAACAGGAGTATCGTAGCTACGTGTCGTTGAAAAAAATATTCGGGAAGTAGCGCAGGCCGGTAGCGCATGGCGCTTAAGGCGCCAGGGTAAATTATGAATTTTAAAGTTTATATACTTTGGAGTGAATCGTTACAAAAATTTT
>JACDAZ010000349.1 GCA_013695175.1 Flavisolibacter sp.
AAGCAGTAAACAAACGTGAGCTGGAATTAGGAGCAGTTAATATGGCAGCATTAATTTACCTGGTAGATAAATATGGATTATAATTATGAACCTGCATAAATTAAAAAAAGTGCAGGTCTTTTATGTAGTTCAGGCTTTTGCTTTTTCCATTGCTGTGCAGTCATGGTTTTTATCATTTCCGTTTCAGCGGTAAGGTCAACTGCTACACAAACCAATGTATTTGGTGAGCAGGTTTTAATTATGATTTCAAATAGCTGGTTGTTCCTGTAAGGTGTTTCAATAAAAATCTGTGTGCAATTTTTTTGCTTTGATTCGGACTCCAGTTTTTGAAGAGATTTTATTCTTTCTCCGACTTCTATTGGTAAATACCCTAGAAATTGAAACTGCTGACCATTTAAACCACTTGCCATTAAAGCCAGTAAAATTGAATTAGGTCCCACTAATGGTTTTACAACAACATTCATTTCCTGTGCTACCTGTACAAATTTTTGTCCCGGATCAGCAATACCGGGGCACCCGGCTTCACTCATAATGCCTATTGTTTTTTTTGCTGCAATCTTATTTTTAAACGAATTGATTAATTCATGTGTGGTTTCTTTTATATTATACCATTCATAATCATCAATAATAATTTCTTTACTTAACAGCTTTAAAAAGCGTCTTGCTGTTCTTTCATTTTCAACAAAAAAAACATTGCATTCTTTAATAGCAGGTAAAATATAGGCTGGTAAGCAATCAGTTTGTCCTTCATATAATACAGTTGGGATAAGATAAACCTTAGCCTGCATTACCTTGATTTTATTTTATGAATGCTTAATGTAGCAGCAACTACTGCATAGGAAGGTGCCAATATCCATCCTACTATTACAATTGTATGCATCAGGTAAAACATCATTCCATTTCCTATTGCCAAACCTTTATGTCGTCCTATAAAATCTATACTTTGAGAAGGGGATAATTTATTTCTTTCGCAACTATAGTCAAGCATGGAAAATCCATAATAATAACATTCTACAAGCAAAGCAATTAAGGGAGATATCCATCCAACCAAAGGAAAAAGTGATAAAAGCAATAATGAGAAAATGTAAATGGTTTGCCACACGGCATTACGCAAGGCAAGTTTTATTCCGCGCCATGCATCTTTCATAAGTTGTTTAAAAGAAAAAGGAAAGTCTCTGCCTTCCAAAATGCTTTCTGTTTTTTCACTGATATATGCAAAAACGGGTGAGCCTAGAATTAGAAATAAAAACTTGAATAAAGAAAAATAAAAGAATACCAAAACCAGCCTCAGGATCAGTCCCATCATCATAAAAAAAAAGCTAAGCCATTCACTTCTTTGTTTTTGTAACCAGTTTTCCAATCCTATTCGACTGCTCAGCCACGTAACTGCATCATTAGATGATTGCCAGAAAAAATACATCCCGAAAATAAACAGTATGGTATAAATAAAACCAGGTATCAATATCCATTTCCATAGCCTGTGTTTTTTTATAAACATATGTGCTTCAAAAAACGATTGTATGGATATGACAATTTCTTTAAGCAAGCTTTATTTTTGATCAGGTAAATATATTGTAATTAGAGCAGTTGAATATATAGTATGAACAGGCTACCATTGAGTTTTTATTTAAGAAAAGATGTTGTACTGATTGCAAAAGCGCTCTTAGGAAAGGTGCTTGTAACCAATTGGAATAATGAAATAACAAGCGGGCGTATTGTAGAGACAGAAGCTTATGCCGGTGAAATCGATAAAGCTTCGCATGCATATAAAGGCAGAACAAAAAGAACAGAAGTAATTTATAAACAAGGTGGAACTGCCTATGTTTATCTCTGTTATGGAATTCACCAGATGTTTAATATTGTAACCAATGAAAATGATGTTCCTCATGCTATTTTAATTCGTTCAGTTGAACCACTTGAGGGAATTAATATTATGTTGCAACGTACAGGAAAAAAAACAGCAGATGCAACATTAACCCGTGGGCCGGGCAATGTAGGTAAAGCATTTGGATTTCATACATCGCAATGTGGTGTTTCTTTGGTAAGTGATGAATTATTTATAACAGATGATGGGTATAGAATTAAAGAGTCTGCTATAGCCACATCACCGCGTATTGGTGTGGATTATGCCGGTGACCATGCAGCCTGGCTTTACCGGTTTTTTCTGAAAGGCAATAAATTTATTAGTGGTAAAATAAAATGAACTTTATTTTTACTGCAAAACTAGTATTTGAAGCACCGAAACCTGATTGCCCTTTTTATTAGTTCTGTATTTGCAATAGTTTTTTATCTCCTGAATCCAATTGGTTTGGAAGCAGGTGCAAACAAAGCTGTTACTGTTGCTTTGCTAATGATTGCTTTATGGGTTTCAGAAGCCTTACCCATGCCGGTTGTGGCATTGCTGCCTATAGTTTTATTTCCTTTTTTAGGTATAGCACCAATAGATATTACAGCATCTTCCTATGCTAATCCTGTTATTTTTTTATTTATGGGAGGTTTTATGCTGGGGTTGGCCATTGAAAAATGGAACCTGCATAGAAGAATTGCATTGAATATTGTAAAAGCAACAGGTACCAGTGGAGACCGGATTGTTCTTGGATTTATTTTGGCAACAGGTTTTATAAGTATGTGGTTGAGTAATACAGCAACAGCAATGATGATGTTTCCTATTGCACTTTCTGTAATCGCTGTAATTCAGGAAAGTCACCCTGATAGAAAAGGTGCAAGTCAATTTTCATTATCTGTTATGCTGGCAATTGCTTTATCAGCAAACTTTGGCGGCATTGCTACCATTATCGGAACACCACCAAATGTTGCTTATGCTGCTTTCATAAATAAAAGATATGATTACAGCATTGACTTTTTTAAATGGATGCTTTTATGTTTTCCTATTGCACTGTCTCTTATGTTTATACTTTATTGGGTGATGGTAAAATGGCTTTATCCTAATTACATGAAAGAAGATGCCGTAACAAAGTCTATAATTGATCGTGAAGTAAAAGCATTAGGTCCCATGTCAAAAGCGGAAAAAAGAGTGCTTACAGTGTTTGCTTTAACAGCATTCCTATGGATGTCAAAAGGCTTACTCAATAAAATTGAATGGATCAGCCTTGATGATAATATGATTGCTATTGCAGGGGCTACTTTGCTTTTTATAGTACCGTCTTCCGTTAAAGGTGCAACTTCATTATTGGATTGGTCAGATACAAAAAAAATGGCCTGGGGAATATTATTATTATTTGGTGGCGGTATAGCACTTGCCACTTCTTTGGAGAGGGCAGGGATAATGGAATTGATGGGTACATGGTTTGCGCAATTTGCATTTAATAAATTATTGTTGTTATTGCTTGTTACAACCATTTCTATTTTTATTAGTGAAGTGATGAGTAATGTAGCCCAGGTGATTGTATTTGCACCTATTGTTACCAGTCTTGCAGAAGCCACGGGTCATCATCCTTTGGAACTTGGTATTCCAATGACCCTTGCTGCCAGTTGTGCGAGTATGTTGCCTATGGGTACGCCCCCTAATGCTATTGCTTTTTCAAGTGGTTATATTAAACTGAATCAAATGATAAGAGTTGGATTTATCATGAACATCATTTCCATTATACTTATAACCTTATTCGGCTGGTTGTTACTGCCGGTTCTTATGCAGCTAAACTAAAAATATAAAACTGGTAATAAATTGAACCTCAACTTTTGTATAAAAACAAAAAAAGTAGAAGTGGATCAATAGTTTTTTTAGGGGTTAATAGAACTCTTCCATTTTTTCTTTGAGCTGAATTCGGCTCCAGCGCATTATTCCGCATTAACTATGTACAAGTTGTTTAATAGGAAAAGCAAAGCGGAATACAGCGCCTGCAGTATTTCCGCATAACATGACCACTATGCTATCGAAGAAAATGACTGCAATGAATGATTGTTGCCAGTGCGCTGGTC
>JACDAZ010000366.1 GCA_013695175.1 Flavisolibacter sp.
ATATAATGCTGCTTGAAGCAGTTAAATAGAATGGATGTTTTAAAAAATAAGCGAATAATGGTGGTGGTAGCGCACCCTGATGATGAAGTTTTAGGTTTAGGTGCTACGATGCATAATATTATTCAATCAAACGGATGTACTATCAGAGCGGTTATACTTGGCGAGGGAATTACTTCCAGATCTGAAAAAAGAGATGTTAAACAATGGGAGCAAGAACTTACAATTCATCGTGCTAACATTTTTAAAGCGCAAAACTCAATAGGGTATGAATCTGTCGGTATTTATGATCTGCCGGATAATAGATTTGATACTATTGCATTATTAGATCTTGTAAAAATAATAGAGAAGGAAAAAAATGACTTTAACCCTGAAATTATTTTTACTCATCACGGAGGAGACGTAAACATAGATCACCAGCGGACTTTTGAAAGTGTAATAACAGCTTGCAGACCACTGCCTGAAGAAAGAGTAAAAACCATTGTTACATTTGAGACTTTTTCCGGCACCGAATGGCGTTCATCTACCGATCCAAGACATTTTATACCTAACTTTTTTGTCTCTATCAGCAAAGAAAATTTAGAGGCAAAGGTTCGGGCAATGGAAGCATACGAATTTGAAAAACGATCTTATCCTCATCCCCGGTCGCCGGAAGCCCTGGAAATAGCAGCCCGCAGGTGGGGTATAGTTATAGGGACAGATTATGCTGAGGCCTTTACTATTGCAAGAATTATTTATAAATAATGAATCCTATAAAAATTGAAAAGTGTTCAATAGGCTTGGAATACAAGCCTTTCATAATAGCTGAAATGTCTGGAAACCATAATCAGTCTTTGGAGAGAGCTATTGCTATTGTGGATGCAGCCGCTGCAGCAGGTGTACATGCTATTAAACTGCAAACATATACTGCAGATACTATGACCATTGAAGGGGCTTATACTATTAATGATGATAGTTCTTTATGGAAGGGCAGAGAACTTTATGAGTTGTATAAGGAAGCCTATACACCCTGGGAATGGCACAAACCTTTATTCGATAGGGCAAAGGAGAAAGGCTTGATTGCATTTAGTTCTCCTTTTGATGAAACAGCAGTTGACTTCTTGGAATCATTACACGTTCCTCTTTATAAAATTGCTTCTTTTGAAAATACAGATTGGCCTCTTTTAAAAAAAGTGGCGGCTACAGGAAAGCCAGTTATTATGTCAACCGGTGTTGCAACTATTTCTGATATTTCAGAAGCAGTAGAGGTGTTAAGAACAAATGGTTGTAAAAATTTAATTCTTTTAAAATGTACAAGTACTTATCCATCTACACCTGAAAATACTAATATAGTTACCATCCCACATTTATCTCAATTGTTTAATTGCCATGTGGGGCTTTCTGATCATACTATGGGAATCGGTGCTGCTATTGCTGCAGTAGCTTTAGGTGCAAAGGTTATTGAAAAACATTTTACCTTAAGTAGAGGAGATGGAGGAGTTGATTCAGCATTTTCATTAGAGCCGCAAGAACTAAAAAGTCTTGTAGTGGAAAGTGAAAGAGCGTTTTTATCCCTGGGAAGAATACAATATGGGATACAATCAGCTGAAAAAAATAGTCTCTTTTTTAAGAGATCAATATATATAAGTAAAGATGTTAAAAAAGGTGATCTGGTGACGAATGACAATATTAAAGTTATCAGACCAGGAAAAGGATTAGCACCAAAATATAAAGAAGCCGTACTGGGAAGAAAAATCAAAGCTGATATTTTAAAAGGCACACCACTTCAATGGGAGATGATAGAATAAGAATAAGACTTATGAGTTTTTAAAAGATTTTCACAAAAGATGAAGTATATATTTTTAGTTCATAGCCCAATAACTGTTTTAGTTGCAAACCTTATTATTGAACAAGAGCAGTTAAAAAGAGAGGACATTATATTTTTTACTGCCAGAGGTACAAAAATAAAAGATGAAAAATATATTACTTACGATTTTCCATATGCAGAAACATATGATGCCATTCCGCAAACACGTTTCTTTTGGATAAGTTTTAGAATTTTAAACGAATTCGATAAGAACTTAGAAAAAGTTATTGGTTTAAATAACTTTAAACTTTATGTGCCTCAAAATTCAATACGTGGGGTTGAATTATTAGTTAATCATAAACAATGTAAAAATTTTTCTATAATAGAGGAGGGTTCTGCTTCTTATTATCCATTACAACATCTTAATAAACTATATGGGAATACAAAAAGATCATTTTGGGATAAAATAGGGTATAGAAATAGAATAAAAGAAAAATATTTTTATCGCCCGGATTATGAAAAAGTATATTCAATTACAAATGAAGCATTTCCTGGATTCAGAGATAAATGTATTTTATACATTGATAAAATAAAATCTGCTTTATATGATAAGTTTAATAACCAGGCATTTTTGTTTTATGATAATATTCTTTTAGCAAATAATTTACAAGAGGGACAGGTTCTGAAAAAGCTGAATGAATTTTTGATACAAAAGCAAAGAATCAAGAAGCTTTTTTATAAATTTC
>JACDAZ010000446.1 GCA_013695175.1 Flavisolibacter sp.
ACCTGGTTCCACCTGTATGCTGGTGCACCGGCATCCCAGTATTTTATTTTTTTTGATTTTGATTCATCTGTTTTTGCAACTGCTTGTTTTATGTTTTTCAGTTCTGTTTTTGATGACACTTTACCGGGAGGCGGAGCAATGGTTATGTCATTGGCATTATCTAAAAAATAAGTGGCCCAGCTGGCAGCGTCATAACCTTTGTTACTATTTTTTATACTAGTTTGTGCTGTGGCAAACATGGCTGTAACAGTGAAGGTTATGATAAGAAGTACACTTTTCATAATAATTATTTTTGATTCATTTGTGTTGTAAATGGACTTGCAGGTGCAACATATTTCATAAAAAAATTAGTATTAGACGACTGTCAATAAACAGCAGGGTTTGGTAAACAAACAGCTTCTTTTTGCAGATGATATTGTTTTTGTAATGAGATATAAAAGTAAATAACGGTAAATGAAGGAATCATTAGATTTTTATTCATTGACTTTTTATTGTTACTTGTATACCATAAAGCAGCCTCTGTAGAAGAAAGTGGCGAAAGGAAATGTTTTGCCGACTTTTATTGCTTAGTATCATGAAGCAGACCATCAACAAAAAAAGATTTATACTATACCTGTGGATAGGACTGGCATGGTTCATTCTTTGGGAGATTACAATCATTGCCCAGGAACCTGAAACCTTCTGGCAAAGAACGGTAAATGAAATATGGAGAGATATTTATCTCATTGCATTGAACTGCATCTTGTTTGAATTCATTGTTCCTTTTATTACCAGGAAGAGAAGATATCTTTTATACAATATGCTCATTGGTGTTTTTCTGATATGGGCCATGCTGATGCTTTATTCGTTTGGATTGTATGGCTGGAGAGCGTTGGGCGTTGCAACAGGTGTTTATACTTCTTACCGTGCGGATACAGATTTTTATGAAGAAGTGAGTTTTCATATGGGGTCCTCAGTAGCATCCATATTTTTCTTTGGCATTATCAGGCATATCTATTATTACCAGCAGTTAAAACAGGCAACACAAAAACTGCGAATTGAAAAACAGGAAGCTGAACTGAACTACCTGAAATCGCAAACCAACCCTCACTTTCTTTTTAATACCTTAAATAATATTTATGCACTCGCTAGAGATAAGAGTGACCTTGCTCCAGAATCCATACTTCGTTTATCAAAAATACTCCGTTACATGTTGTATGAAACGGGTGGCGCATACATTGCTATTGAACAGGAGTTAAAGATTATAACAGATTATATTGCTTTGGAGACCCTGCGATACGATGAATCATTACGCATCAATTTTAACCATGATGTAGAAGATATGAAGCAGGCTTTGCCGCCGCTGTTATTGATACCTTTGGTAGAAAATGCTTTTAAACACGGTGTTTCTGAAACCAGGATGGATCCTTTTATTGATATTCATTTATCGGTAAATAAAAGGCAATTGTTGTTTGTGGTAAAAAACTCTGTAGATAGTACCGAAGCTACAAAAACCGTACATGAAAATATAGGGCTTTCAAACCTGAGGCGGCAACTGGAGTTGTTATACAACGAATATGATCTTGCCGTGCAGCAGGAAAAAGCAGGCTTTGTAGCTACCTTAAAAATAAACCTTGCAAGTCATGTCTAAAATAAAATGTATTATAGTAGAAGATGAGCCACTTGCTGCAAAAGTATTGGCTGACTATGTTGCACAAATACCGTTTTTGGTATTAGGCGGCATATTTAAAGATGCCATATTGGCTACCGAATATTTAAGAGACAATAAAGTGGACCTCATCTTTCTTGATATTCATTTACCTAAGCTGAAAGGGCTCCAATTTTTAAAAACCCTAACAGCACCACCTGCAGTTATCATTACTACTGCTTACCATCAGTATGCAGTGGAAGGTTTTAATTTATCTGTTACTGATTACCTGTCGAAGCCAATAGAGTTTGAACGATTTTTAGTGGCTATAAATAAAGTAAAAGCCACACAAGGTGAAAGGATTAAAAACAGTGAAATAAAAGACCACCTGTTTTTAAGTGTGCAAAAGAAGAAAGTTAAGATCATGC
>JACDAZ010000418.1 GCA_013695175.1 Flavisolibacter sp.
AACCCAAAAAGTTCATTAGCAAAGTTTTCTAATGACGGTCATTAGGAGTTTTTCCACTGAAACCCTTGCTGTTGTTGATTTCTTTTTGCATAATTATGAAATTGAAGTAAGAAATTAGGTGTAAGAATTTCTTACACCATGTCAAAGCTTAAAATAGAATTTACAGATAAGGAACTAACAGCATGGGGTGGCATATCCATACTTCAAAGAATGATGGAAAAAATGTCATTTACAGAAGTGCTTGGCAATGTCCCCTTACCCGTTCAGGGTTCTAACAGAGGTTATGATCCGGTTCAGCTTATCACTCAGTTCATTATATCTATCTGGTGCGGTGCCAGCAGGTACGAACATCTTGAAGTGACCCGTTTTGATGGAGTGATGCAACAGATGTTTGGATGGAAATCAATGGCAGGTCACCGGTCTTTTGTGCGTTATTTTCAGAAGTTTTCTATGCAGGATAATGCAGAAGTGTTTAGCTATTTGTATAAGTGGTTTTTCAACAACCTTGCCTTTGACAACTTCACCCTTGATCTGGATTCATCGGTAGTAACAAGATACGGAGAACAACAAGGTGCTGCCATAGGTTATAACCCAAAAAAGCCCGGACGTAAATCCCATCATCCATTAATGGCATTTATTGCAGATGTAGAAATGGTGGCTAATTTTTGGTTGCGCAGTGGCGATGCTCATACTGCCAATAACTTCGAAGCATTCCTGGAACAGACCTTATCAAATCTGCAAAACAAAACCATTGGTCTTCTTAGAGCAGACACCGGATTTTATTCGAAAAAGATTTTTGAGTTGCTTGAAAACCGCCACAGTCCTATATCCTACATTATCGGCTGCCCCATGTATGTAACCATACAACGCACTATTGAAAGCCAAAAGGTATGGCTGCAACTTGATGATGGCATTGAGATAGCACAAACTTATTATCAGTCTCCTGCATGGGATAAACCCAGGCGATTGATAATGGTGAGACAGAAAGTTTCAAAACGTCCTAAAGCAACCGGCAAAGTATTGAGACTGTTTGAAGATGATGAAATTATAAACGGCTACAGGCACAGTTGCTACATAACTAACCTCACTTTACCACCTGCAGAAATATGGAGGCTCTACAGAAACAGAGCCACTTGCGAAAACAGAATTAAGGAGTTGAAATACGACTATGCATTAGACAAGATTAACCAGCAAAGTTTTGATGCAACAGAAACAACATTAAATTTTATAATGATAGCCTTTAACCTGATGAGTTTATTTAAGCAGGTAATAATAAAAGATAAAATAAGACCCACTTTAAAAACCATCAGATACAGTTGCTTAGCCATAGGTTCTTACATAACAAAGAACGGCAGAGACAGGATACTTAAAATGTCTCTAAACATAAAACGACGAAGTTGGATTACCAGACTCTGGGAAAATGCAGGAGGAATAGAACCCCCTTTTATCAACATTCTAAAAGAATGAAATATTTTCTAATGAATATTCTGGGTTAAATAAATATTATAAAACCATTTCATAAAGTAGTTTATCCAGCATTTTCTCTGCATCATCACAAAAACCCGGATGTACTTTAGAAGTTTGTACAACAGTGCTTCTTGTTGCCGTAAGCCACCTGAAACGTGAGGCAAGATCAAGTTTTGCAATTGGCCCTCCCTGTGCGTCACCATCAGCAATTCTTTCAAAAGAAAGAAGGTGTTCTTTTATTTCTTTACAATCTAAATCTTTACATAAAGCTTTTAATCGTTCTTCATTAACAATGTAACGTGCTTTTAAAAATTTAAAATCCCTGCTGTACACAATTACACCAACGTTCAGGAATTCTTCCCGTTCCACCCGGGGTACAACTCTTATGATGGCATACTCATATAATAGCTTGTTGGGCATGTTGTGCTTGTTGTATAAAAGTTTTAGAATGTGCCATACGTTTAATTAGAAAATTTGTGTAAGCAATTCTGTTTTCTTCTACAGATGATTCATTCTCTTTTACCAGCCATTCATCCGGTATAATTGATACAATTGACTCAAGTGTACTTATTGTAATTAATTCTTTAAATTCTTCATCTGCTTTATCTAATTCTGTTGCCTTTGATAAAAGAACATGATCTTTTATTTGTACAAAAGGATTTTCACTTGCCTTTTGCCAAGGTGTGTCTGCATGATGAAAATATAGTGAAGCTCCATGATCAATAAGCCATAGTTCTTTTTGCCACATCAGCATATTAGTGTTTCTTACTGTTCGGTCAACATTCATCAATAATGCATCAAGCCATACAATTTTAGAAGCTGTAAGGGCATCAATTTTCGTTACAGCAGGATCAAAGGTTATAGCACCGGATAAATAATGTAATGCCAGATTTAATCCTTCGCTGAATTTTAAAAGATCTTGTATTTCTTCATCAGGTTCTGTTCTGCCAAAAGCAGGATCAACTGTTGCCAATACAATTTCCGGAACACGAAAACCAAGAGCACGTGCCACTTCACCGCCAATCAATTCTGCAATCAATGCTTTTATACCCTGACCGGCACCACGAAATTTAAGAACGTATAAAAAGCCATCATCTGCTTCTACAATAGCCGGTAAAGAACCACCTTCTCTAAGCGGAGTTATATACCTGGTTATATCAACTGTTCTTATTTCTTTCACTTTGTATTTCGCTTGTTCTATTTATCATGAACTATCTTACAACTACTCCACCTTTTTTACTGTCAACTGTAATATTGTATTTAGATCCACCCTGTACTATCCATCGTACTTTTATGGTGCTTAACCCGGGAATATTAGCAACTTCAATGGTTTCAGGATTTAATTTTTGTTCATTTGCAATATTTAGATCTGCATTTTCCATAATCATTCCTGCAAGTACTTTTCCACCTGTTAACTTAATATAATCAGGACGTTCAATTTTATATTTCAGATCCTGGCTGGAATGCGTTGGCATTAACCGGGTATTAGCAATAGTTGCTGTTACTTCTTTTAATCCACCTCCAAGGTCTTTTTCAATTACATCCTGAATTTCTAATTTT
>JACDAZ010000450.1 GCA_013695175.1 Flavisolibacter sp.
GTATGCAACAGTAAATGACAGTTTGATTGTAAAAGTATCGGTGAATTGTGGCGACACATGGACAAGAGTTTTTGCCAAAGGAAGTAATACATTAAAAACTACAACTGCTGTTACACCCGGCAGCAGTGCCTATGGTTTTGTACCTGCGGAAAATGAATGGAGAAAAGAAAGTTTAAACCTTACACCATTTATAAATAATGGACAGCTGATGGTGGAATTTGAAACATACAATGCTTTTGGTGATAATATCTTTATTGATGATGTTTCATTAAAAGCAGTACAATATTTTCCAATTGATGCCAGGCTTACATCAGTAAACAAACCATTACACAGGTTATGCGCTTCACTTGAAAGACCATCTGTTTTAATAACCAATACCGGAAGTGAAACAATTACATCTTTAAAAATTAATTACCAGGTAGACGATAATGCACCTGTAGTATATAACTGGACGGGAAACTTACCAAAAGGTGGTTCCGCAACAGTAAATTTACCGGAGACGCATCTTGGAGCAACAGGCGATCATGTAATTACATTTTATACATCTGATCCAAATGGATCAACAGATTTTAATGTTGCCAATGATACACTTACAAAAAGATATACTGTTGTAAATACGCAGGAATTAAAAGGAAGACTTGAAGAAAGCTTTAGTTCCACCCTCTTCCCTCCTTCCGGTTGGCAGGTGTATAATCCGGATGCTGATCTAACATGGTCACGCAATGCATTGGTTGGGAAAAATCAATCTGGATCTGCAACTGTAAACAATTGGAACAATATTACACAAAACAGGTATGATGATCTTTTGTTGCCTTCCATGAAGTATTCAGATATAGATTCCGTTTTCATGCACTTCCAGGTGGCAGCAGCCAGTTTCAGAACATCCACTTTAGGAATAACTGACACTCTTTCTGTTTTGCTTACCAAAGATTGTGGCAACAGCTATACTACCATTTATAAAAAATGGGGACATGAACTCCAAACTGTTTCCGGCGCATATAATCAGGCATTTGTTCCCAATGCAAATGAGTGGAGAAGAGATTCAATAAACCTTGGCGCTTATTTAAATAGTTCAGAAGAACAGTTTCATCTGGTGTTTCGCTACCATGGCAATGCACAAAACAATATTTATATAGATGATGTTACAGTTTACACAAAACTTCTTCCCCAGCGTTTAAAACAACAAGGTTATTTAATTTTGCCAACAGTAACGCAAAACACATTTAATGTTTGGCATTACCAGCAACCCTCTGCACTTCGATCTATAGTAGTTTATAATGCTGCGGGGCAGGTGGTTCATAAACGCACCTTTAATAACAATGCTGAAAAATTAATATCCATTAATCTTTCCGGCCAGGCAGCAGGAATATATATGGTGCAACTGGGTTATGCTGACAGTAAAATGAACGTAACAGAACGAATTATAAAAAGATAATGAGCAGAGAATCGGTAAGCAGGATAGTGAAAGAACAAACAAGCGAGCTTCAACTAATAGCAGAAAAAGTATTTCAAAAAATAAGGTTGAGCAATGAAGATGCCCTTCATCTTTTTGAAAATGCAAGCCTTCCTTTTTTAGGTACACTGGCAAACTATGTACGTGAAGACATGCACGGACATAAAACTTATTTCAACCGCAACTTTCATATAGAGCCTACTAATGTTTGTGTTTTCTCCTGCCATTTTTGTTCTTACTCCCGTTTATATGCACACCGCGAGGAAGGTTGGGAACTAAGTATGGATGACATGCTGAACATTGTAAAAAAATATGATGGCAAGCCGGAGACCGAAGTACATATTGTAGGTGGTGTGCACCCTAAAATGAATTTGTATTTTTTTGCAGACCTGTTGAAAAATATAAAAGCCATCCGCCCCGACCTGCACATAAAAGGATTTACTGCTGTGGAGCTGGACTATATGTTCCGCAAAGCCAAACTGAGTGTGGAAGAAGGAATGACCTTATTAAAAGAAGCAGGGCTTGACTCATTGCCCGGTGGTGGTGCTGAAATATTTGATGAAGCCATACGTGCACAAATATGTGCTGATAAAGTAGATGCTGATGGCTGGTTGTTTATACACGAAACAGCACACAGGCTTGGCATGCACAGTAATGCCACCATGTTATATGGGCATATAGAAAACTACAGCCATCGGATAGATCATATGAACAGGCTTAGAGATCTGCAGGATAAGACCAGAGGCTTTAATACCTTCATTCCGCTTAAGTTTCGAAATGGTGATAATGATATGAGCCATGTACCGGAACTTAGTTTGCAGGAAGATTTTAAAACGTATGCTGTTGCCCGTTTGTACCTCGATAATTTTTCTCACCTCAAAGCCTATTGGCCCATGCTGGGAAGAAAAAAAGCACAACTGGCGCTTGCCTTTGGTGTAAATGATATTGACGGCACTATAGATGATACCACAAAAATTTATTCCATGGCAGGCTCGGAGGAGCAAACACCTTCCATGACAACGGAAGAAATTGTAAACCTCATAAAAGCCGTAAAGCGCCAGCCTGTGGAAAGGGATACACTGTATAATATAGTAGAGGCGTATTGATTTTTAGTTACTAGCTTTTGTAGTTCTATTTACCTTCTGTTGTAGCCTGTCCCGCTAAAAGCGGGATCGCACACTTGTACTGATGAATATGCATCATCAGCCTTCAAAATGTTCACCGAAATAATAAAAAGACATTCATAAAAGACTATCCTTATTATATTTTATAGCTGTTAATGATTATATTTAAATATTTGTATGGATATTCATTTAAAACCATTGCTACACAATAATCAACCGGTTATTGGCATTTATTTTAAGTACAATAAAGAGCTTAGTTTATTAATCAGGCAATTGCATGGAGTAAAATGGAGTCAAACAAATAAGTGCTGGTATCTTCCTATGAGTGAAAGTAATTATGTTGAAATAAAAAAGATCGTTAAGGAAAAAGGGCATTTTGAAACATCAGAAATAGATCAATATCTCTTAAAAAATAAACAAGTTCAAAAAACGCTTGTAAATGGACTTCAAAGCCCCAAGCAAAATAGTTTACATCAATCTGTCGCCTGGATTTTAAGTAATGAAAACCTGCAGGCATTGGAAAAATTTGTAGAGCAGTTAAAATTAAAAAGTTATAGCCCTTCCACTTTAAAAACGTACAGGAATGAATTTATTCAACTATTAAAATTATTGAAAAGCAAACCTGTTTATGAATTAACTGTGGAGGACATCAGGAGGTATATGTTATATATTTTAGAAAAAGAAGGTGTTAGAGAAAATACAGCGCACAGCAGAATAAATGCTTTAAAGTTTTATTTTGAGCAGGTACTTGGACGCAATAAATTTTTTGTAGCTGTTCCACGTCCAAAAAAGCCTCAAATATTACCGAAGCTTTTAAATGAAAATGAAATAGCCAGATTATTTAATGCAGTTGATAACAAAAAACACAAAGCAATGTTGTTTACGGCATATAGTGCCGGATTAAGAGTAAGTGAAATTTGCAATTTAAAGATAACAGATATTGACAGCAGTCGGATGCAGATTTTAATACAGCTTGCCAAAGGCAAAAAAGACAGGTATGTAAACCTAAGCCCTTTGCTCCTGGATATTTTAAGGGAATACATAAAAATGTATAAACCCAGGCCAAAAAAATATTTATTTGAATCAGAACAAACACATACTGCTTATCCTTCCCGTACCATTCAACAAATTTTTTCGAATGCTAAAAATAAAGCTGGAATAAAAAAGGAAGTTGGAATACATAGCTTAAGGCACAGTTTTGCAACACATTTACTAGAAAAAGGAACTGACATCATATATATTAAAGATCTTTTAGGTCATTTTAATATAAAAACTACAGAACGCTATTTACATGTAAGCAGGAAAAAATTGGTTAATATTACTAGTCCTTTTGACGATTTATGGAAAAAAGAAAATATTAAATGGTAGAATGGATTGTCCTAATAACAATTTAAAATGTATAATATTAAATAATTGGTTTTCAATACCAAAAAATTATGATACCTGCAGCTTATATCATAAATTAGCGCGTTAGC
>JACDAZ010000488.1 GCA_013695175.1 Flavisolibacter sp.
CTGCGCAATTGGTCAATAAGGTTCTGCAGTATAAGAGTGCGACGCAACGGAAGTTGAAGCAAGAGAATCAGCTGGTAACAAAAAAAATATCATATGATTTTAGAAACTGCATCAAAAGAGCAAATACAATCTTCTACAGATTTTCTACCTCTGGAAGGAACCGACTTTGTAGAATTTTATGTAGGTAATGCAAAACAGGCTGCTCATTTTTATATAACAGCTTTTGGTTTCCAGGCACTTGCTTATGCAGGTCCGGAAACAGGGGTTAAGGATCGTGTGAGCTATGTAATTAGACAAAACAAACTGACTTTTGTTTTAACCACATCTTTACGTCCGGATAATGAAATTGCAGATCATGTAAATAAACATGGTGATGGTGTAAAATTTTTGGCGCTGCGTGTTCAGGATGCAGCCTCTGCTTGGGAAGAAACAACAAAACGCGGTGGTAAATCATATATGGTACCAAAGCAATTAAAAGATGATGATGGTGAAGTGGTAGTAAGTGGCATACATACTTATGGCGAAACGGTTCATTTATTTATTGAAAGAAAAAACTACAATGGTGTATTTATGCCGGGTTTTCGCAGATGGGAAAACACTCATTTTATAACAGAAGATTCCGGATTGCTATATGTAGATCATTGTGTAGGCAATGTTGGCTGGAACCAGATGGATGTGTGGGTAAAATTCTATGAAGATGTAATGGGTTTTAAAAACATTCTTACGTTTGATGACAGTGATATTTCTACAGAATATTCTGCTTTGATGAGCAAGGTGATGAGTAGCGGTAATGGATATGTGAAATTTCCAATCAATGAACCTGCTGAGGGAAAGAAAAAATCTCAGGTGGAAGAATATCTTGAATTTTTTAATGGTGAGGGTGTGCAGCATGTGGCTTTAGCTACTAATGATATAGTAAAAACCGTTAGAGACTTAAAAAGCAGGGGTGTGGAATTTTTACAGGTTCCTACTACTTATTATGATGATCTGCTGGATCGTGTAGGAAAAATTGATGAAGATTTAGAACCTTTAAAAGAATTAGGTATTTTAGTGGACAGAGATAATGAAGGTTACCTGTTGCAGTTGTTTTCAAAACCAGTACAGGACAGGCCCACCTTGTTTTTTGAGATCATTCAACGCAAGGGAGCAAAGAGTTTTGGCAAGGGAAACTTCAAAGCATTATTTGAAGCAATTGAAAAAGAACAGGCTGCAAGAGGAAACCTTTAACTATTTTGAGACTTTATTAGCAATTGATTAGCGATCTTGCTTAACAATTAGTAAGAACCATTCATGAAAAACCTTGTATCCTTTCTTACAGCTGTATTTATTACCCTGACCGTATTTGCTCAATCCGGCGTTAGCACTCTTTCATTTATTGAAGTACAAAGAACCTTACCTCGTCCCGGTGATGCTTTAAAACGTAAGGAAGATACCCTACAGCGACAGGCAAAAGCAAAAGGTTTTGACTGGCCAGTAAAATCTGTTTACATCCGTTCTTTTAAATATGATGGTCAGCTTGAGGTGTGGATTAAGAATAATACAAAAGAACCTTACAAATTATTTAAAACTTATAAAGTTTGTGCTCTAGCCGGGTCTTTAGGTCCAAAGCGAATGGAAGGAGATTACCAGGTGCCTGAGGGTTTTTATTATATTAATGAATTTAACCCAAGGAGCATGTATCACCTTTCTTTGGGATTAAATTATCCAAATGCATCTGACAGGTTATTAAGCGATCAATACAAACCGGGTGGTGACATTTATATACATGGCAGTTGTGTTACTGTAGGCTGTATACCTGTACGTGATGACCAGATTGAAGACATTTATATTCTTGCAGCACACGCTAAAAATGCAGGACAGGATTTTATACCCGTACATATTTTTCCTATTAGATATAGCAACAAAAAAAGTGTTGAATATTTAAATCAGCTCACCAAGAATGATGCTTATCTCAAGTATTTTGCAGAAACACTGGAAAGTGCATATGATCATTTTGAACTGACCCACCAAATACCTATTATATCTACCGATGCCCGCGGAAATTATGTATATCATAATCTGTCAAAAAAAGTTCCGCCACCGCCTCTTATTAAAAGAGTGCCTTTACCAAAACGTCAAAGGAACGTAACTGAACTGGCAGAAGTGGTGCATGTATGGCCACAATTCCCGGGAAGTGGTGAAACCTTTTTAAAATATCTTGCTCAAATGGGTTCTGCATTATCATCTTCATTGCCTGCAGGAGTAAAAAAAGCAAATGTTCAAATTGAGTTTATTGTTGATGTTGATGGAGTGCCTACAAATTTTAAAGTATTGAAAGGCGTAAACGAAGATTTTGATGATGAAATGATTGATGTATTGGAACAAATGCCAACCTGGAAACCTGCTTTATTACACGATAAACCTGTTGCAAAAAAGATCAGGCAGAATTTTGTTATTGAAAAAGCAACCAATTAATTAATTATTTTATCAGAACCTGAATTGTTTCAGGTGTTTGTTGCGAAAGCAATATTGTTTTCTCTCTTGTAAGATCAGCTAGTAAATCTTGTGTAAAATGCCTGATGGTAAGTAAGGTAAGCCCGCTGTTAACCTGCACATCAAAAAGTTCGGATGCTGTTAAAGCAAATTCTTCTATTTTATTTGGATGGTCATCCAGCACACAAAGAAAACTGATGGCTGCATTTTGTGTAAGGTTTGGTTTTATTTTAAGCCTTCCAAAAAGCGTGTACAGATCTGTTGTAAGTTGATCACTTACAAAAGAAAAATCTTTTGAATTCAATTGTACCAATACTTGATTCTCCTTGTAAACAATAATGGGTGGCAGGTTATTTAAACTACCATTATGTATATAAGTTCCTTCTTCATCAGGATGAACAAATGAACGCACATACATGGGAATATGTTTGTTCTGCAGTGGCTTAATGGTTTTGGGATGTATAACCTGTGCACCATAATATGCCATCTCTATCACTTCTTTATAATTCAATTCTTTAATCCATTGAGCATTTTTATAAATTTTAGGATCGGCATTCATAACTCCCTGCACATCTTTCCAAATGCTTACACAATCAGCATTTAAAACATTGGCAAACACAGCAGCAGTATAATCACTGCCTTCCCTTCCTAGTGTTGTACTTTCATTTTCATCAGTGGCACCAATAAATCCCTGTGTGATTACAATATCAGCTGATTTTAATAGCGGGACCACCTGTGTATTCATTTTTTCTGTAGTTATTTCCCAGTCTATTTTTGCATCCCTGAAAGTGTCATCAGTCCGTATAACAT
>JACDAZ010000494.1 GCA_013695175.1 Flavisolibacter sp.
GTATCTGGGCATGCAGGTTTATTTTCTAATGCTTACGATCTTTCATTGCTTTATCAAATGTTATTGAATGGAGGAGAAATGAATGGTAAAAGATATTTTAAGCCGGAAACTATTCAATTCTTTACAGCTTATGGAAGTGACATAAGCCGAAGAGGTTTGGGTTTTGATAAACCTGAAAAAGATAATAATACAAGAAAAGAACCTTATCCTTCGTCCCTGGCTTCTCCTGATACTTATGGACATACGGGATATACCGGAACATGTGTATGGGTAGATCCTCAGTCGAAGCTGGTTTATATTTTCCTTTCAAACAGGGTTTATCCTTCCAGGAATAATAACTTGTTAGGGCAAATGCAAATTCGTGGAAAAATACAGGATGCAATTTATCGTGCTATTCAAAAAGAAGAGGCTACCATGGCAACCTCTATTAATTAGTCTCTTTTTTGTGGGTTATTTCCCGGAGGTCTTCTTTTGTGTTGCGGCCTTTGTGGACCTTCTTTTCTGGGAGCAACATTTTTAGAAGGATCGTTAGGTGTTCTTTTTTGAATCATCATGTTTCCTTTTGGAGCTTCTCTTTGTTGTTGTCCTCCACGATGCTCTCTTGACCTGTCTTTTCTTTTTTTATCAGATTTTTCCAGACTTTTTAAAGTTATATGTCCTACCACATCTACATATTCCGGCTCAACTTCCAAAGCTTTATTGGAAACTACTTCCACTGCTTCCAGTTCATCAGGAATAATATTCTGGTTGTTTAAGGTTCTGATTTTATTTACCCGTTCAAGGGTAAGCGGGTATTGTTTAGAACTTTCAGGCAACACATACCACATCAGGTTTTTAAAAATATCTTTTTTGATTAAAGTTGCTGTTCCTCTTTTTACCTGTAATAAATCTGCATTTTCAGGAAAACCCTGTAAAGCATCTAAATAGGTATCCAGTTCATAATTAAGGCAACATTTTAACCTGCCGCATTGCCCGCTAAGCTTAGTTTGATTAATAGAAAGATTCTGATACCTGGCAGCAGCGGTATTTACAGATTTAAAATCAGTAAGCCAGGTTGCACAACATAGTTCACGTCCGCAACTCCCAATACCACCTACTTTACCACTTTCCTGCCGGGCACCAATTTGCCGCATTTCTACTTTGAGCTTAAATTCAGAAGCAAAAATTTTGATCATCTCACGGAAGTCAACCCTGTCTTCAGCTATATAAAAAAAAGTTCCTTTCTTGCCATCAGCCTGAATTTCTACCAGGCTCATTTTCATATTCAGGTTCATTTGTTTGGCAATAGCTCTGCACCTGATAAGTATGTCTCTTTCCCTGGCTTTATTTTGTTTATACAGATCAAGGTCCCGGTCAGTAGCCCGCCTAAGAATTTTTTTCATTTCAGGATTAAACTCTTCCAGACCTTTTTTCTTTAGTTGCAACCTTACCACTTCACCGGTCAATTGCACTTCTCCCACATCAAATCCCGAAACACCTTCAACGGTGATCCAGTCTCCTTTTTCATATAGTTGAAGTGAACTGTTTCTATAATAATCTTTACGGCTACCCTGGTTAAAGCTTACTTCTACCACACGACAGGCTGTTTCAACATCACTAATTGGTAAATTCACTAACCAATCATATGCATTCATCCTGTTGCAGCTATTAGTACCGCAACTGCCATTGCTTTTACATCCATTCGGTGTTCCTGATCCACAGCTACCACATCCCATAATTTTCAATCTTTATAATTATTTACAACAATTGAATATCAACTGTGCTTAAATTTAAAAGTAGTATGAGGTGGGATGGAGAAAAGCTATTTATATGCAAGCTTGCTTATTAGGTTTAAACGTAAAACACTAAGTGTTAGAACCTGTTTAAGCTAATCAAGGCTTCAACCTTTGCGGGTTAAATAATGTCATCATATGACTTATATAGTGAGTTTTTAATAGCTTTTAGTTTCCCTCGCACCAACCACGATACCTCTTTATATATATTGATAACGCAAAGCGTTAGATAGCAAATATAATTTTTTTATGCTAGTATCCGTACTGATCAGGTAATTTTTTGCTTAAGCATCTCAAAATTTAAACTGATAGAACAACGTTATGTTTTACTATATAAAAGATTTTTATAGTAAGAGAGTGAAAAAGGATCTTGCCATTTGCATTTCGTTCTATATAATAAGCTGCTTTTTCAATTTCATCTGAAATGGCTTCTTTTTGTTCAAGACTCATAACTTTATTCATTTTTAGTATCAATTCATACTCACCTGATGACATGGAAGTTTGTAATTTATCTGCCATCACTTCGTTTCCTATCTCTAATCTTATAGCCTGTTCTACCAAATGAGTAAAATGTTTTAAAAATTGCTTTTGCCTTTCCCTGCCTAATCTGGCTATTTCCTCAATGAATTTAACCTGTGATACTGTTTGATTTTTTAATGTGGCATTCATCCATTCTTTTAAAAGAGAACTAAAATCTTCATCAGCATGATGTAAAAGATGCAGGGCTTCTCTGTAGTTTCCATCGCTGGCATTAGCAAGAAGCTTAGCCTGTTCTTTTTGACAATTAGCTTTTAATACCAGTGTTTTTTCTATATCCGAAGAATCAATTGAAGGGATTTTTATTAACTGGCAACGGGATAATATGGTAGATAAAATTTTTTCTTCACTTTCTGCCACTAATATAAATAAGGTATCGGCAGGGGGCTCTTCAATAAGTTTTAAAAGTTTATTACCTTCTTTTCCTAGATATTCAGGCATCCACATCAAAAGGATCTTATAACCACTTTCAAAGCTTTTAAGGTTTAGTTGCCTGATGATATCATTACATTCATGAGCGGTAATATTACCCTGTTTATTTTCTGCGCCAATAAATTGCAGCCAGTCAAAAACATTTCCGTACGGGTATTGATTTATAAACTCTCTCCAATTCACTATGAAGTCAGTAGATATTGGCTTCTCATGTTTTGCATCTCTTTTAATAGTTGGGTAAGAATAATGAATATCAGGATGAACGAGAGCCTGAGATTTAGAGAAGGAGGATTGTTTCTGCATCCAGGAATCAGCTTCGTCGGCTGTAGCAGGTAATTTTACTTCTACAGGTTCATCAAACAAACCGGCATCGGGTTCTTTCTCCGAAGATGAAGGGATACTGCTTATATAATTTGCAAAGGCAAGAGCTAAGGGCAATGCTCCGCTACCTTCTTTACCTAAAAACAGTAAGGCGTGGCTTAACCTGTTATGCTGAACCATCTCAACAAGGTGTTGCTTTACTGCCTGCTGACCAATTACATCTTTAAATAACATAATTATAAAGTAGCGATGTTAATGGATTTAGCGGAAATAAAAAATATTTGATGTTACCTGCAACAAAAAAGCCGCGGGCAGCGGCTTGGAATTAAAAAATAATTACGAAAGTTAGTTCAGGTGTATAGTAATTTCTTCATCTAATGGTTTAACCTTACTGGGAAAAACTTTAACTAGCTTACCATTTTTATCAATAAGAAATTTGGTGAAATTCCATTTTATTACAGGATCCTGGGTTCCTATTTTTTTTGCTTCTTCAGTTAAATATTTAAAAATGGGATGAGCGTCATTTCCCATTACAGAAACTTTTTCTGCCATAAGAAATGTTACACCATAATTTCTTTTACAGAAATCTACAATTTCTTCATTGCTGCCGGGCTCCTGTTCGCCAAAGTTGTTGGCGGGAAAACCTATTACGACTAACTTGTCCTTATATCTTTGAGAAAGCTTTTCCAGATCTTCATATTGGTATGTGTATCCACATTTTGAAGCAGTGTTAACAATTAAAAGATTTTTTCCTTTAAATGCAGAAAAATCAATTTCTTTTCCTTCCAGGCCATTAACCTTAAAATCGTAAATAGAATTTCCATTAAGCGAAACAGATAAAATCATAGCCAGCAATAATGTTTTCATAATTGTGTTTGTAGTTTATTATAACAATACAAAGGTAAAAAGGTTCTATGCGATAAGAATCTTAAAGTTGATTCTTATTGCTTCTCAAAAGCACCCAGGTCTGGTAGATTTATAGGTCTGGGATTGCCATCAAGATCAATTAAAACTCCTTTATGAGCACCTTTATCAATGGCAGGGGAACTTTTTGTATTCAGTCTAAAGTCAAAATAACGGCTTGCTGTATTTATACTGTCAAACTGTGGGTTAGCATTGGAGTTAAAGTTTGGAACTGTTGCCAAAGCCGGTTTGCTATCAACACTCCAAAGAATATAATCAAATATTACAGAGAATGGATTATTACCCACTTTTACTACTTGTACTTCTTCTTTTACCAAGCCTCCACTCTCACCCCAGATAATACAATTTTCAAAAATTGCATTCAATGCTCTTGTTTGATTATCCAAAGCATTCGTTATATAAACAACGGGTTTTTTGTGCTGCAGGTAAGATGTTGAATAAGCTGCTATAGTACAAT
Source organism: Flavisolibacter sp. (assembly GCA_013695175.1). GTDB lineage: Bacteria > Bacteroidota > Bacteroidia > Chitinophagales > Chitinophagaceae > Flavisolibacter. Next base: position 4,444 of record JACDAZ010000494.1, read on the forward strand.
GAGTGAATTTATAATCACCACCTTTTACAATAAATAAGTTCTGTCCGCAATTTGAAATCAAAACATTTTTGGCAACTATACTTGAATTAATTGCCAGTATACCGGCATCATAAGCATTTTCAATGATAGTTTCATTTAAAGTAAGTTTTGGCGATGCATTGGAAGCGGGTTCATTTACAACAACAGCCTGGTAAGCATTTTTAATTACCGTATAATTTAAAATGTTGTTTTTGCTTACATCTAAAAAGAACAAGCCCGGGTAACTTGCAGGAAAATTTTTATATGGTTCATCCAGCCTGTCACCTGTAAAAATGACTCTTTCATTTTCTTCTTTTTCTCCATTTACATGTAGTGTTCCATTTATATAAAAAGGTGCATCTGCATGCATATGAATTCTTGTTCCTTTATTAATGGTCAAAACAGCATTTGTATCAACCAGTATACCCCCAAGTATCACATAAGGAAGATCATTATTCCATGTTTCGTTTGTTTTAATAATTCTGCCTCGTAAAAAATGTGCATTTTGTCCATAGGCTTCCAGTTGCACTATTCTTCTGTTGCCATTATAAATGATCTCGATACTATCCCGAATAACAAAAGGAAGATTATCAGCATTGGGATCTATGGTAACAGTTGCAAATACATAAAGACTGTCATTGTTTCTTAATTCTGTTCCTGAAACAATTGGTCCCGGCAATCCATTTACATTTATTTTAAACGGCGAAGCAGCATTTCCCATCAACCTTATTGAACTGATACGAATTCCTTTATCGTTTGGGTTAAATATTTTAAAGACATGTGTAACTGAACCTGCTGAAGTAAAAACTGTATCAAAGTGTAAGGTATCTACGCTGGTGCGTAAAAATGCATCAGCATCTGAAGTGAAATCATTTTTTCTGCATGCATATATAATAAAAAGGAAGGTTACAAAAGCAACAACAGTCCTTAACGGTTTTCTCATAGGGTATAAAAGTACATTAGTGGCTGGAAAAACAAAGTGTAGCCAAACTTATTTCGGTATTCTTTAAAGAAACCATTTCCCTGCCACAAGCTTCAAGGGTTGCTCCTGTAGTTACAACATCATCAACTAAAAGGATGTGTTTATTGGTAATAGCGTTTAAATCAGCAACTTCAAACTTCCCTTCCATATTCTGCCAGCGCTCTACACGGCTCTTTTTTGTTTGGCTGTCTGTATGTTCATTTCTGATAATAGACCTTGTTAGAACAGGTATTTTCATTATTTCGCCTATTCCGTCGCATAATATTTTTGCCTGGTTAAATCCTCTTTTCTTTTCTTTTGACGGGAAAAGAGGTAATGGAACTAAGGCATTTACAGTAGAAAAACGTCCGGATGCTTTTAATTGTTTCCCCATCAGCTTTCCTAAATAAATTCCCAGATCTTTATTTCCCTTGTATTTAAAACTGTTGATTAGCCTTTGCACCAGCGATTCTTTTGTAAAATATAATTGCGCTGAAGCTGCAGTAACAGGCAGTCTTCCCCAAAAAATTTTTTCAATTATATTTTCCTGCAGGTTTTCGAAAAGAGTATAAGGTAAGGAATCAAGACACCGGAGACAAAGCATATGATGTTTATCAATTACATCGCTACCACAACCTTCACAAACATGAGGAAATGCTAAATGCAAAATCGGATCTATAGTATTAAGAAGCCACGACTTCACTGGTTATTAATTTAATTTAAAATAAATGACGGTATACTTCTTCAACCCGGCTCATACTTACAACTTCAATTTTTATTCTTTTTTTATCAAGTCCTTTTTGACTGTACTTTGAAACTATAATTTTTTCAAATCCTAATTTTTCTGCTTCTGCTATTCTTTGTTCTATTCTGTTCACTGCTCTTATTTCTCCACTTAATCCAACTTCACCAGCAAAACAAATATGATGTGGTATAGGAACATCTTCATAAGAAGAAAGTAAGGCAGATAGAACAGCAAGGTCTATTGAAGGGTCTTCTACTTTTATACCACCGGCTATGTTTAAGAAAACATCTTTCATTCCAAAATGAAATCCACCGCGTTTTTCCAAAACAGCCAATAATAACTGCAAGCGACGCAAGTCAAAACCGGTTACAGTTCTTTGAGGTGTTCCATAAACAGATTGTGTTACTAAAGCCTGTACTTCAATCAACAAAGGTCTTTGTCCTTCAATAGTAGCTGCAATGGCAATGCCACTTAACTGATCTTCTTTTTGAGTAATTAAAATTTCACTTGGATTAGCAACAGCTGTCATGCCTGAATCAGTCATTTCATAAATTCCTAATTCAGAAGTACTGCCAAACCTGTTTTTTAAGGTTCTTAAAATTCTATAAGCATAATGCCTGTCACCTTCAAATTGTAAAACAGTATCAACCATGTGTTCCAGTAATTTAGGTCCTGCAATTGAACCTTCTTTTGTTATATGACCTATCAGGAAAACAGGTGTATTTGTTTCTTTGGCAAACTGCTGAAATTCTGCTGCGCATTCTTTTAATTGTGAAACACTGCCCGGTGATGAATCAATAAAAGGTGACTGAAGTGTTTGAATAGAATCAACAATGATAAGATCGGGTCTTAATTTTTTTATTTCATTAAAAATTACCTGTGTTGATATTTCAGTAAGCAAATAAAAATTTTCATTTGGTGAGGGTAAGTTTTTATTTGAATGTAGCCTGTCTGCTCTCATCTTTATCTGTTGTTCACTTTCCTCTCCACTTATGTATAATACTATTGCATCTTTAAGTTGTAAACCCATTTGTAAAAACAAAGTTGATTTTCCAATTCCCGGTTCACCTGCAACAAGTACAATACTACCCGGAACAATTCCTCCACCTAATACACGATTCAATTCCTTGTCAGATGTTTCAACTCTGTATGTTTCTTTTGTTATTACTTCATTAAGAGCTAATGTTTTTTTTGGTGAATTATCTGAATGATAAGATTGCCAGTCATTAGCAGTTTGTTTTTTTGCATCTTTTTGAATGAGTTCTTCTATAAACGTATTCCATTGCTGACATGAAGGACATTTGCCAACCCACTTAGTACTTTCATACCCACAACTTTGACAGAAATAAGCAGTTTTAATTTTTGACATTGATCAAAATTCGTTGATTAATGATGTGCAGATCCAAAAAAAATAAAAATAAAAGAGTGGTAAAAAATAAAAGTAAAAAGGGCTGATCTGACGACCAACCCTTTTACTTACTAACCCATTAAATTCTGACACTAAATTACAATTATGCCTCACATTACAAAATTAAATTTTGGTGGTGTGAATAACTTTTGCTCTATTTTATGTTTTCCATCATGTGAGAAAACAACAGTATAAGTTATTGATTTGCAAAAGTTTACAGTCAAACAATTCCAAATTAATTTTAATATGAATGTGCTAAACTGTCAGTTAAAACTCCTAAAACAAATTGGTTCATGACAAAAATGATTAAGATTTCTTAAAAAGCCTAAACAATGACTTTTAATACGGGTGTGGTCATACTTTTGAATGTATAAGAAATTAAAATTGATATAAGATGACTCCATCC